>JAZQVX010000260.1:0-5257 GCA_045632045.1 Lawsonibacter sp. | reverse complement strand
CGAGGAGCAGACCGCTGCTCTGGTTGAGAAGTTCAAGAAGGTTGTCGAGGCTAACGGTACTGTTTCCGAGGTTGCTGAGTGGGGCAAGCGCCGTCTGGCTTATCCCATCAACGACCTGATGGAGGGCGTCTATTTCCTGATGACCTTCACCGCTGCCGCTGCTATCCCCGCTGAGCTGGATCGTATCTTCCGTATTACCGACGGTGTTATGCGTTCCATGATTATCTGCAAGGATATGTAAGGGGGAGAGCAAGTATGCTCAATAAAGTTTTAATCATGGGCCGTCTGGCTCGTGACCCCGAGCTGCGCCGTACCCAGACCGGTACTGCTGTGGCAAGCTTTACTCTGGCAGTTGACCGAGATATGAAGAACAAGGCTACCGGCGAGCGCGCCACCGACTGGATCGATGTCGTCGCCTGGAGCCACACCGCTGAGTTTGTCAGCCGCTACTTCACCAAGGGCCGCATGGCCGTGGTTGAGGGCCGTCTCCAGATCCGTGACTGGACCGACAAGGAGGGCAACAAGCGCCGCACTGCTGAAGTTGTTGCGGATAACATCTATTTCGGCGACTCCAAGCGAGAGAACGAGGGCGGTTCCTACGCCCCCACCTATGGCAATAACCAGGGCGGCTACGCCGGTGGTTATTCCGCTCCCGCACCCTCCGGCTACGGCGCCGCTCCCATGGGTGGCAGCCAGTTTGCCGAGCTTTCTGATGACGACGGCGAACTGCCGTTTTGACTTTGACCGATAAATGGTCGTAAAAGGAGGTTAATTCACCATGGCTATGGAACGTGACAACCGCGCCCCCCGCGGCCGCAAGCGCCGCAAGGTTTGCGCTTTCTGCGTTGACAAGGTCGAGATGATCGACTACAAGGATGCTGCCAAGCTGCGCCGCTTCACTTCTGAGCGCGCCAAGATCCTGCCCCGCCGTACCACCGGCACCTGCGCCATGCATCAGCGCCAGCTGACCGAGGCCATCAAGCGCGCCCGTCAGATCGCCCTGCTGCCCTATGTGACCGACTAATTGATAGTTGATCCAACAGCCGCTTCTTCGGAAGCGGCTGTTTTTTTGTCCCGCGTTGACTTTTAATCGGGATGAGCTATAATGGAAGAAAGATTACAACCCCTCAGTCAGCCCTATGGGCTGCCAGCTCCCCCTGAAGGGGGAGCCAAGTTTATTGTGTCGGGAGGAAATATCATGTTTTATACCATGAACATTGCCGGCGTGGAGCGCGACCTGCCTCTGTGCAAGGTGACTGACGAGCTGTACATCGCCGCTTTTATCTGCTTCGGTGATGCCGAGGTGACCGAGGCCAGCGCCCGGGAGATGCTCAAGCTGGTGGAGGGCGTCGAGTATGACTACCTCTTCACTGCCGAGGCCAAGAGCATCCCCATCATCCACGAGATGGCCCGCCAGTCCGGGGCAAAGAAGTACTTCATCGCCCGCAAGGGAGCCAAGGTCTATATGCCCGACCCCCTGTGCGTGGAGGATCAGTCCATCACCACCGCCGGTGTCCAGCGCCTGTATCTGGGCCGGGATGACGCCGATCTGATCGCGGGCAAGCGCGTCCTGCTGGTGGACGATGTGATCTCCACCGGCGGATCTCTGAAGGCCATGGAGGAACTGGTCAAGATGGCCGGCGGTGCCGTGGTGGGCAAGGTGGCCGTGCTGGCTGAGGGCGACGCCGCTCAGCGCACCGACATCAAGTTCCTCGCTCCTCTGCCCCTGTTCAACGCCGACGGCACCCCCAAGTAAAAAAGAAATCCCCGACCCATTTGGGTCGGGGATTTTTGTTGTTTGATTTACTTCTTGTTGCACTCGTCGAAGATGTCGGTGATCTCCTTGGTGGGGGCGGGGGTCATCAGAGAGACGACCACGATGGCAACCAGAGCGCACAGGAAGGCGGGCATCAGCTCGTAGATGGCGAACATACCGCCCAGCTTGGCGATGCCGAACTTCCACACGAAGACCATCACGCCGCCGGTGACCAGACCGGCCATCATGCCCTGCAGGTTGGAGCGCTTCCAGAACAGGGCGCACAGGATAGCGGGGCCGAAGGTGGCGCCGAAGCCGGCCCATGCGAAGGAGACGATCTTAAACACGGAGCTGTTGGGGTCGGAGGCCAGGAAGGTGGAGATGACGGCGATGACCACGACGGTCAGGCGAGCCACCAGCATGCTCTGCTTGGCGTTGAGCTTCACGCCGAACACATCGCCCAGCAGGTTCTCGGAGAAGGCGGAGGAGGCGGCCAGCAGCTGAGAGTCGGCGGTGGACATGGTGGCAGCCAGAATACCGGCCAGAATGAAGCCGGCCACGAGGGCGGGGAAGATGCCGAAGGTGGACAGCAAGTTGGAGATCTGAACCACGATGGTTTCAGAGCTGCTGCCCTCCAGCATGGGGATGCGGCCGGCCTTGGAAACGGCGTTGCCGATCATGCCGATGCAGACGGCCACGGTCATGGAGATGACCACCCAGACGGAGGCGATGCGGCGGGACAGATCCAGCTCATCCTCGTTGCGGATGGCCATGAAGCGGACCAGAATGTGGGGCATGCCGAAGTAACCCAGACCCCAGGCCATCATAGAGGCCACATTCAGGAAGGGATAGGGCTTGGCGGCGCCGGTGACCGCGTCGTGAGTCTGAGTGAAGCTCAGATAACCGGCCATGGACTTGGCATTCTCCACGACGGCATCCAGACCGCCGGCCTGGTTGATGCCGAAGACGGTGATGACGATCAGGGCGATGGACATGATGACGGACTGGATCAGGTCCATGGTGGCGACGGCGGAGAAGCCGCCCACAGAGGTGTAGCTGATGATGACGATGGCGCCGATGATGACGGCGGTCATGTAGTCCCAGCCGAACAGGCTGTTGAACAGCTTGCCGATGGCGGCCAGACCGGAGGCGACATAGGGCACGAAGAAGATCAGGATGATCAGGGAAGCGATGCACATGACCACGGGCTTCTTCTCACCGTAGCGCTTGGACAGGAAGCTGGGGATGGTGATGGCGTCCAGACGCACGCTGTAACGGCGGATGCGCTTGGCGACCAGCAGGAAGTTGAGGTAGGTGCCCAGAGCCAGACCGATGGCGGTCCAGCTGGCGTCGGCCACACCGGACAGGTATGCCACGCCGGGCAGACCCATCAGCAGCCAGGAACTCATATCAGAAGCCTCTGCACTCATGGCGGTGACCAGAGGGCCCATGCCGCGGCCGCCCAGATAGAACCCCTCAGAGCTCTTCTTGCTCTTGCGGCCGATCATGATACCGGTCAGGATCACGAAGCACAGATAGGCAATGATGGTACCCATAATAAGGACTTGCACTGTTGTCATAATTGTTTCTCTCCTTTATCCGGCGCGCGCCGGGTTTTCACACACTTCATCTTCAGTGTATAACGGAAGACAATGACATGATACCACAAATAAAAGTAGAATGAAACACAGAACGGTGTATAGAATTTATTCTATACACCGTTCTTGCAAAATGCAAAAAATACATGAGATACCAATGGAAAATGACTGTACAAATTATGAATTTTCTGTTTGTACACTTTTTACAAAAATGGATCGACGCGAAAACCCTGAAAAAACATGGGCATCATGCCGCTGGCAGACTGCATCAGAGAGTAGCCGCCGCCGGATAGGCACCAGTCATAGATCAGCGCCCGCTCGCACATGGAATAGACCCGGACCATCTCGCTGACGGACACATCGCCCCGCAGCTCGCCCCGCTCCTGTCCCTCCAGCATGACCCGGCGCAGGACTTTGAAATAGGTGCGGTTGTGATCCAGCAGATGCTTCTCGCCCCGGGTGATGAGCTGGGAGGAGTACAGCCGTGCCAGCAGATCCAGGGAGATGGAGTTCTCGATCATGGCAAACAGCTCCCGGTTTAAGTACATGAGCTGATCGAAGCGGTTCATATCGGGGTCGATGTGCTCCATGAGCTGTTCATATTTCTGGTCGAAGAGGTAGGACACCGAGGAGAGCAGGGCGTCCTTGCCCTCGAAGTAGTGATAGAAGGAGCCCCGGGAGGTGCCGGATTCTTCGATGATCTCCTCCACGGTGGTGTCGTCGTAACCCTGACGGTAGAACAGCCGCCATGCCGCCTCAATGATGCGGCCCCGGGTGTTGCGGGTGGATTTTTTGGCCATAGGAGCCACCTGCCTTTCTTTGGGTCTATTATGGCGGTTTTGAGAAGATGCGTCAAGGGAGGGAGAGCAGAAAAAAGCTCCCCCCTTGCGGGGGAGCTGGTATTTGCGAAGCAAATGACTGAGGGGGTAAACCATGGATGCTGACCGCATTACCCCCTCCGCCTCACTTCGTTCGGCACCTCCCCCGCAAGGGGGGAGGCTAAAGGAGTGCGTAACTTGGCTCCCCCCCTTGCGGGGGAGCTGGCAGCCCGAAGGGCTGACTGAGGGGGTAAAACGCCCGCGCAACCGCCGGTTGCTAATCTTTCCAACTCCGGTTGGTTGCGTTTTTGCCCCTTTTTTCTTATAATGATGACAAAGAAAGGAGGACGGCCCATGAAGCTTTCCGAGAAAATTTTGTCCCTGCGTACCGCCCGGGGGCTGTCTCAGGGGGATTTGGCCGAGAAGCTGGAGGTTTCCCGCCAGTCCGTCTCCAAGTGGGAGACGGGTCAGTCGATCCCTGATCTGGATAAGGTCATTAAGCTGGCCGACTTCTTTGGGGTGACGACGGATTGCCTCCTGCGGGAGAATGAAACCGGGGCGGAACCGGAAAAAAAGAAACTTGCGGTACAGCCCAGAAGGAAACTGTTGCGATGGTCGCAGGTTATAGGCGTGATGATCGCAATGTTGGGCGTCATATTGGCCGGACTGGCGGCACTGGGCGCCCTACAGGGCAGAATACAGCATATCGAGCTGGTATTTGCGCTGCTGTTTGTGTTTCCCGGCATGGCACTTGCCCTTGCGCCCCGGAATAATCGGTTAGCGGCAGGTTGGATGTTTCTGGGCGGGTCCGCGCTGGTGTTTCTGGGGCCGGAGGGAACCACAACGATGCTCTGGCTGAAGAAATTCTGGTTTCTGTTTGTACTGCATGAGGAAGGCTCTGTGCAGCTCGGCCTGTGGCCCTGGCAGATGCGGATGATCCTGTGGGCGCACATCGCGGCGCTGTGCGGGATGGCTGTTTGGACCTGGAAACAGGTGCGGAAAACCAAATGAGATTCCAAAGACGGCGTCAGCCCTCTTTTTCTCTTTCCCCGTTTACAATTTTGCTTCAGCGTGATAAAATGAAC
>JAZQVX010000259.1:0-3454 GCA_045632045.1 Lawsonibacter sp. | reverse complement strand
TTCCACGGCGCCGCAGGCCTCGATCAGGCGGTCAGACAGGGTAGACTTGCCGTGGTCGATATGTGCAATGATTGAAAAATTACGAATTTTAGACTGATCAGTCATATTACACCTCGTATATCAAATATACAAAACTCGGCTTCCCCCATGCGGGGACCGATTCCCCCTGTCAGGGGGAAATGGCCGTAGGCCAAAGGGGGTAGGGATGCTGTCAGCGAAGCTGACTGAGGGGGTCACTTTCTTGCGCCCAGCATGGCGTTCACGCGCTCGCCGGTGCCGTGAACCACCTGCAGCAGGGACTGGTAGAGCACGGGGCAGTTTTGGGCCAGCTCGTCGTGGCTGATGGCGGGGATCTTGCCCTTTTCCTTCTGGAGGGCGTCCACCAGCTCGGCCTCGGAACACTTCATGTCCGCCTCGGCGGCGCCGCAGTGGAAACGCTTTTCGGACACGGAGAAGAAGTCGGGGTTGTTGTCGGGATTGGCTTCATACAGGTGGCGGAAGAGCTGATACACCGCGGAGGACAGGTAGTTGGAGGCGGCCTTGATGGCCTCACGGCTGCCGGTCTTGGCCAGCAGGTCGAACAGAGCCCCCACGGAGTTGACGATGAGCTTCTTGGACAGCAGAGCCAGCACGCCGCCCTTCATGGAGTTGTTCTTCTCCTCGCTCAGGTCGTAGAGATCCTCGGGGGAAATGGTGGTGCCGTCACGGCTCAGGGTGCGGCCCAGCAGATAGTCGGCGGAAACGCCGTAATAATCGCAGGCCTTTACCACGAAGGGGAGGCCGGGTTCGCGAATGCCGTTTTCATAGTGGGACAAGAGGGCCTGAGAGATGCCCAGCTCGCCGGCGGCAGCGCGCTGGCTGACGCCCTTCTCCTGCCGCAGCAGGGAGAGAGTTCTGGCAAATTCTTCGTTCAAAATATGTCACCTCTGGTTGATTTACAATACACTTGGTATAGTATAACTGAAACCATTACCCTTCGTAAAGAGAAAACGGAAAAATTTTTGCCGTCTGTCCCGGATTGATTTTTTTCTGTCGAATATGGAAAACCGGGGGGATGACACTTGAAATTTTTCGGAGAAAATGATACCATGTCAAATAGGAAAAGGCGCTTTTTTGCGCTGTATGAAACTCAAACTTTACTGAAAATTAGGAGGAATTTGCCATGGCCGTGCATATGTTCCGTACTCTGATCGACAAGCTGAAAGCCAACCCCCGCAAGATCGTCTTCACCGAGGGCACCGACGCCCGCATTCTGGAAGCTTCCGCCCGCCTGCTGTCCGGTACCTTCCTGACCCCCATTCTGATCGGCAACGAGGCCGAGGTTCAGAAGGCCGCTGAGGACGCCGGCTTCAACATCCGCGGTGCCATCATCATCGATCCCGAGACCTATGACAACATGGACGCCATGGTCGCCAAGATGGTCGAGCTGCGCAAGGGCAAGATGACCGCTGAGGAGTGCCGTGCCATCCTGAAGCGCGGCAACTACTTCGGCACCATGCTGGTGGCTATGGGTGAGGCCGACGCTCTGCTGGGCGGCGCTACCTACTCCACCGCCGACACCGTCCGTCCCGCTCTGCAGCTGGTCAAGACCAAGCCCGGCAACAAGATCGTTTCCTCCTGCTTCATCATGGTCCGTCCCTCCGCTACCGGTGACAACGATGTTCTGGCTATGGCCGACTGTGCCATCAACATCGAGCCCAACGAGGACGAGCTGGTGGAGATCGCCGTCGAGACCGCCAAGTGCGCCAAGCTGTTCGGCGTTGACCCCAAGGTCGCCTTCCTGAGCTACTCCACCAAGGGCTCCGGCAAGGGCGAGGATGTGGACAAGATGCGCAACGCCTGCGCCAAGGCCAAGGAGGCCATGCCCGGTATCCCCGTGGACGGCGAGATGCAGTTCGACGCCGCCGTTTCCCCCACCGTTGGCCAGCTGAAGTTCCCCGGCTCCCCCGTGGCCGGCTACGCCAACACCTTCATCTTCCCCGCCATCAACGCCGGCAACATCGGCTATAAGATCGCTCAGCGTCTGGGTTCCTTCGATGCCTACGGCCCCATCCTGCTGGGTCTGAACGCCCCCATCAACGACCTGTCCCGCGGCTGTAACGCTCAGGAGGTCTACTCCATGGCTATCATCACCGCCGCCCTGGCATAAAAGAAGCGCGGAGCCGTTGCGAACAGCGCGGATGGACTGAAGCGAAGGACATAAACATGAGCATCGCAAAGCGATGCGGTTTATGTTCTGAGTCGGAGGGAAGCCGCGCGTCGTGAGCAGGCAGAGCATGACAGTCCCTAAAAATATCAAGGAGCACCCCTTCGGGGGTGCTCCTTTTTTGTGTCATGACTTCGGTTTTTGCGGCAAACCCGTTGTCAATCAACGATTTTTGCGGTATAATACACTGTCAAAAAGTTTTCGTTTAATCTTTATAGATTTGAGGTATGCGAACATGCAGAATAAAAAGCTGAGAAATGTGGCCATCATCGCCCATGTTGACCACGGCAAGACCACTCTGGTGGACGGTCTGCTCAAGCAGTCCGGTATCTACCGTGAGAATCAGGCTGTGGCCGACCGCGTCATGGACTCCAACGATCTGGAGCGTGAGCGCGGCATTACCATTACCGCAAAGAACACCGCCGTCCAGTACGGCGACATCAAGATCAACATCGTGGATACCCCCGGCCACGCCGACTTCGGCGGCGAGGTTGAGCGCATCCTGAAGATGGTCAACGGCGTTATCCTGCTGGTTGACGCCGCCGAGGGCCCCATGCCCCAGACCCGCTTCGTCCTGTCCAAGGCTCTGGAGCTGGGCCACCGCGTCATCGTGGTTGTCAACAAGATCGACCGCCCCGACCAGCGCGTGTACGAGGTCATCGACGAGGTTCTGGAGCTGCTGCTGGATCTGGACGCCACCGACGAGCAGCTGGACTCCCCCATGCTGTTCTGCTCCGGCCGTCAGGGCACCGCTTCCGTCCAGCCCGACATCGCCGGCAGCGACCTGCAGCCCCTGTTCGACACCATTGTGGAGTACATCCCCGCCCCCGAGGCCGACGATGAGGCTCCCTTCCAGATGCTGGTGTCCTCCATCGACTATAACGAGTTCGTGGGCCGTATTGCCATCGGCCGTATCGAGCGCGGCACCATCAAGCAGAATCAGGAGATCGTGGTGTGCAACTACCACGATGCCGATTCCGCCCCCAAGAAGGCCAAGGCCACCGCTCTGTACCAGTACGACGGTCTGGCCAAGGTCCCTGTCACCGAGGCTACCGCCGGCAACATCATCGCCATGTCCGGCATCGGTGAGATCACCATCGGCGACACCATCTGTGTCCCCTCCTGCGTGGAGCCCATCGAGTTCGTGGAGATCTCCGCTCCCACCATCGAGATGACCTTCTCCGTCAACGACTCCCCCTTCGCCGGCCGCGAGGGCAAGTTCGTCACCTCCCGCCAGCTGCGTGAGCG
>JAZQVX010000258.1:0-20845 GCA_045632045.1 Lawsonibacter sp. | reverse complement strand
TCGCCGCAGAAGGGACATTTCATGGTCATCACTCCTTTCTTTGTTCACATTATAACACGAATTTGTGAATAAGAAAAGTATTACCCCCTCAGTCTCGCTATCGCTCGACAGCTCCCCCGCAAGGGGGGGAGCCAAGATACGCACCCCAAAAGCCTCCCCCTTGCGGGGGAGGTGGCCGAACGAAGTGAGGGCGGAGGGGGGAACCCGCCTGGTTCCTGCAATATTTTCCCATGTAGGGGCGCACAGTGTGCGCCCGCCCGGTCACACCGCACAACTGTGGGCCGATGAGGGCATCGGCCCCTACATCGCACATATAAAAAAGACCGCCCGAATTCGGGCGGTCTTTCTGTATTACTTTTCAGCCTTCTTGGCTTCCTTTTCGGCTTCCTTGGCGGCCTTGGCCTCTGCCTTAGCCTTCTCCTCGGCCTCCAGCTTGGCCTTCTTCTCGGCCTCAGCCTTGGCGTTGAGACGGCCGTACATGCGGCAGGCCTCATAGATCTTGGCAGCCAGCTTGCCAGCGGCCTGACCCTCGGTCATGCGCCACTGCCAGTTGCCGGCGGCCAGACCGGGGGTGTTCATGCGGGACTCGGCGCCCAGCTCCAGGAAGTCCTGCATCTGGGTGATGAACAGGTCGGCAACACTGCTCATGCCACCGCGGATCATGCCCCAGTTCAGACCCTCCCGGCTGCTCAGACCCAGATACTTGCGGGCCATCTTCATGTCGGCGGGATCGCACTCGTCCTTCCATGCCTGGAGGGGAGCGTTATCGTGGGTGCCGATGTAGCAGACGCAGTTGGTGGGATAGGTGTGGGGCAGGTAGTTGCTGGGCTCCCGGGCGTCGAAGGCGAATTCCAGCACCTTCATGCCGGGCAGCTTGGAGTCGGCCAGCAGCTGGGCGACCTCGGGGGTCATGAAGCCCAGATCCTCGGCGATGTACTCCATGTCACGGAACCAGGAGGTCAGCACGCCCACCAGCTTCATGCCGGGGCCCTTGACCCAGTGGCCGTCCTTGGCGGTCTTGGCGCCGTAGGGCACGGCCCAATAGCTCTCTAGACCGCGGAAGTGGTCGATGCGCAGCACATCGTACAGGCGGGTGGCGCTGCCCACGCGGCGGATCCACCAGCCGAAGCCGTCGGCCTCCATCAGCTCCCAGTTGTACAGGGGGTTGCCCCACAGCTGACCGTCGGCGCTGAAGTAGTCCGGGGGAACACCGGCGACTTCCACAGGGACATTCTTCTCGTCCAGCTGGAAGCTCTTGGGGTCAGCCCAGACATCGGCGGAGTCCATGGCCACATAGATGGGCATGTCGCCGATGATGCCGATGTGCTTGGAGTGGGCGTACTTGCGCAGCTTCTCCCACTGCTGGAAGAATTTAAACTGGATGTAGACGAACAGGCGGATGTCCTCGTCCAGCTCGGCGGTGTACCTGGCCACGGCCTCGCTCTGGCGCAGGCGGATGTCCTCGTCCCACTCGGTCCAGGCCTTCATGCCGAAGTGGCGCTTGACGGCCATGAACAGGGCGTAGTCCTCCAGCCACTCGTAGTTCTCGGCGCGGAAGGCGTTGATCTCCTCCAGTTCCTTCTCCCAGCCGCGCTCCATGGCCTTCTTCAGCAGGGGGAAACGGCCGTTGTAGATCTTGTCATAGGCCACATGGGTGGGGTCGTCGCCCCAGTCGATGGCGTCCAGATCAGCCTGCTCCAGCAGACCTTCCTCCACCAGAGTGGGCAGGTCGATGAAGTAGGGGTTACCGGCGTGGGTGGAGAAACTCTGATAGGGGGAGTCGCCGTAGCTGGTGGGGCCTACGGGGAGAATCTGCCACCAGGTCTGACCGGCGGCAGCCAGAAAGTCGATGAATTCCTCGGCCTGCTTGCCCATGGTACCGATACCATAGGGGGAGGGCAGAGAGGAGATGGGCAGCAAAATGCCGCTGCTTCTTTTCATAGTAAACACCTCATAATCCCGGGGATACAAGCTCCCCGCAGGGGTTTCGCCGCCGAGGCGGCGAAATCAATTCTAATCCGTTTTTCCCGGCGACATGCGCGTCGAAAAAACTCTGCTCGGCCCGCAAGCGTGCGCCCAAGGGGCGTGCGACACAGCGGGCCACAGCTTGTTCAAACAAATGCCAACGGCATTTGTTTGAGGCATCAGCCCTTGACAGCGCCGGCAGCAACACCCTTGATGATGTGCTTCTGGCAGAACATATACAGAATGATGATGGGGATGATGCTCATCATGATGATGGCCATGGTGGCGCCCAGGTCGACGGTACCGTAGGAACCCTTCAGATACTGCACCATAATGGGGATGGTCATGTACTTGGTACGGTCCAGCACCAGATAGGGCAGCAGGTAGTCGTTCCAGACCCACATGGTCTCCAGAATGGCCACGGAGATCAGAGTGGGCTTCAGCATGGGCAGCACCACCATGAAGAAGGTGCGGATGGGGCCGCAGCCGTCGATGGCGGCAGCTTCCTCGATCTCCACGGGCAGACCCTTGACGAAACCGGTGAACATGAAGATGGCCAGACCGGCACCGAAGCCCAGATAGATGATGGGAATGGTGTAGGGGGTGTTCAGGTTCAGGTTATCGGCGGTGAAAGTCAGGGTGAACATGACCATCTGGAAGGGCACGATCATGGAGAACAGGCACAGATAGTAGAACAGGTTGGCGCCCTTGCTCTTGACGCGGACGATATACCATGCGGTCATAGAGCAGAACAGCAGAATCAGCAGCACGGATGCCACGGTAATGAAGAAGCTGAAGAAGGCGGCCTCCCAGAAGGGGTGGTTGGGGTCGAAGGTCATGCCCTTGATATAGTTGGCCCAGCCCACGAAGGACTCGGAATTGGGCAGAGCGAAGGCCTCCAGATTGACGAAGTTATTGGACTTGAAGGAGTTGATGAGGGTCAGGAAGATGGGGATCAGCCAGAACACGCTCAAAACGGCGAAAATCAGGGACAGGATCTTGCTGCCCAGAGTAGTCTTTTCTTTCATTATGCCTCAACCTCCTTGCTGCGGGTCAGCTTCTGCTGGGCCAGAGCCAGAGCAGCGACCAGGATGAAGAAGATGACAGCCTTGGCCTGAGCCACGCCGTGCCAGTTCTTGTTGATGTTATAGGTGGAGAAGATGTTCAGAGCCAGCAGCTCGGTCATCTTCAGCTTGCCGCCGCCGGCCACGGTGACAATGGGCTCGCCGCCGGTCAGGGCCATGTTCTGGTCGAACAGTTTGAAGGAGTTGGTCAGAGTCAGGAAGGTACAGATGGTGATGGTGGGCATGATGTTGGGAATGGTGACATTCCACAGAGTCTGCCACTTGGTGGCGCCGTCGATGCGGGCGGCCTCCATCATGTCCTCGGGGACGGCCTGCAGGCCGGCGATGTAGATGATCATCATATAACCGATCTGCTGCCATGCCACCAGAATGACCAGACCCCAGAAGCCGTACTTGGCGTTGGCGGTCAGATAGGTGTTGTACTGCTTCAGAATGGCGTCGAAGATCATCTGCCAGATGTAACCCAGAACCACGCCGCCGATCAGGTTGGGCATGAAGAACACGGTGCGGAACAGGTTGGCGCCCTTCATCTTCTGGGTCAGGGCATAGGCGATGGCAAAGGCGCATACATTGATGGCGATGATGGAAACGATGGCAAAGGAAGTGGTGTTCCAGAATGCCTTGGAGAAGCTGGCGTCGGCAAAGGCCTTTACATAGTTCTGAATACCCACCCACTCGGCGTCACGGGGGGTGTTGAACTTACAGAAGGACAGGTAAATGCCCTGCATAAAGGGCCAGATGAAACCGATGATAAAGCAGAGGAAGGTGGGGAGAATAAACAGGGGTGCGCAGCGCTGGATGGGGCGGCTGATCATGGTGCCGCCGCGGTACTTCTTCTTTTTATTCACACGGGTGCCTCCTTTTTCAGGTGATCCCCTGTGCGGGGCGAAACTCCTCCCGGACCCGGCGGGGAGCTTCGTCTCACACAGGGACGGTGCCGGGAAAAACAAACGGGGGCGGGCAGCTGCCCGCCCCCATACTTGCAAGAGTTAGGTGTGTGCGTCGTGTCAGAGCTTAGCCGTTCTGAACGCCGTACTCGTAAGCCCAGCCGTCCACGAAAGCGGTCTTAACACCGTCCCAGTTGGCGTCGGTCTGGTCAGCGGAGTAGGTGGCCAGAGCGGAGACGACGCCGGCGCGCCAGGAATCAACATTGGGAGTGTGGTTGAAAGCCCAGGTCATGGTGTAGTTGCCGGCGGCCATGTACTCGTTGGCGTCGTTGAAGAAGACATTCTCAGACTCCTTGGCAGCCTTGAAGGGGATGGGACCAAACTCCTTGGCCATCATAGCGGTACCCTCGTCAGAGGTGACGACCCAGTTGATGAACTCCAGAGTGGCGTCGATGTCAGCCTGATCAGCCTTGGCGTTGACAGCCCAGCAGTTCTCAGTGCCGCAAGCCAGACCGGCCTTGTCCTCGCCCTCAACACCGCAGTACAGGGGGATCATAGCCAGGTTCTCAGCGGGGATGCCGGCGTCGACCAGACCAGCGTACTCCCAGGTACCGTTCTGATAGAAGACAGCCTTGCCCTCCTTGAACTCGCCGCTGGACATATCGCCGGTAGCGGTGGCCAGAGAGGTCTTCACAGCAGCAGAGTTGTTGATGTACATGTCCCAAATGGCGCGGTAGTTGTCCAGATAAGCGCCGGTGATCTCAGCGGGCTGCTCGGTCACGCCGTTGTCACGGAACTCATAGTACAGGGGGACATTGGCCAGGTGGCCGGAGAAACGCCAGGAGGAGGAGCCGTCCAGACCGGAGGAGGAGAAGGCATCGAAGCCCAGCTCAGCGGAACGGGCGTGGATGTCCTCAGCAATGGCCTTCAGGGAAGCGAAGTCCTTGATGTCAGCCAGCTCATAACCGGCCTCGGCCAGCAGAGCGGTGTTGACGATGATGCCGAAAGCCTCATAGCAGTAGCCGATGGCCTTGACGGCGCCGTTCTCGTCGACCAGGTTGAAGTCGGAAGTGGTCATCTCGTCCAGGACCTTGGTGCCGGTGAAGTCCAGACAGTAGTCGCCCCAGTCAATCAGACCCTGGGCGTTGCCGCACTGGAACAGGGTAGGAGCGTCAGACTTGGCCATCTCGGCGGTCAGAGTGGTGGAATACTCACCGGAAGCGGCGGTAACGACCTTGACCTCGACGCCGGTCTGGGCGGTGTAGGTCTTGGCCAGCTCCTGCCAGGAGGCGTCAGCCTCGGGCTTGAAGTTCAGGTAGTAGACGGAACCCTTCTCAGCGGTAGCGGGAGCGTCGGGAGCGGGGGCGGGCTCTTCCTTGGCGCCGCAGCCTGCCAGCAGGCCAACGCACATGGACAGAGCCAGCAGCAGAGCACTGATCTTCTTCATGTTGTGATCTCCTTTTCATTTTGTTCTTTGCAAATCGTTGCACAAATTTGCACAACCATTTCTTCAGGCGCGGATAGCATGGTATCCTACCTTACTAACAAAGTATATTGGATGGCTTTTCCTTTGTCAATTCGTTGTTTCATTTTTGTAAAGTATCCCAAATAGCTTCTGATTTTTTTGTCATTTCGACGAAACTTCTTTGCAATTATTTGACGACATATTTCTGCACCCTTCCATTTTTATCTTCCTCCTTCCCTCATTTTCCCATTTCCCTTTTGGGGTGGAACCTGTTGCACGCCCTTATTGCTGTGTTATAATAGCAGGGACAAGAAAGGAGGTGCGTCATGGCCAATTTGTTTGATTATTTGGACTGGCGGGGGGATCTGTCCTTCTCTGCCGCTCCTTTTTGCGAGGTGGACAATCTCATCCTGTGTCTGCTGAGCTATCTGGATTTCTCCTCCCTGCTGCTGGAGGGGGATCGTGTCGGGCTTCCGCTGAAAAAGCTGGCGCCCCTGTATCTGAAAAACGGTGATCGTCCCCCTCTGGGTCTGCTGCTGTCCGAGCGCTATTACGATCTGCTGGAACGGGCGGCAGCATCCCCCCGCTTCGGCTCTGTCCGGGCATGGGGCCACCGAAGCCGGCTGGACAAGGCCCGGGAGATGCAGTTTTCCGCCACCACCTTCTCCCTCGGGTGCGGGGAGTGCTTCGTGGCCTTCCGGGGTACCGACGACACTCTCATCGGCTGGAAGGAGGACTTCAACATGACCGTCTCCTTCCCCATCCCCGCCCAGGAGGAGGCCGCGGCCTATCTCGCCTTCGTGGCCAACAGCACCGCCGACCGTCTGCTGCTGGGGGGGCATTCCAAGGGAGGCAATCTGGCGGTCTATGCCGCCGCCACCTGCGAAGCCTCGGTGGGAGAGCGCATTTCCTCCGTCTGGAGCAATGACAGCCCCGGTTTTCCCCGGGAAATGCTGGACAGTCCCGGCTATCTGGCCATTCGGGAGAAAGTCCATCCCCTGATGCCCCGCTCCTCGGTGGTGGGCATCATCTTTGAGTGGGACCCCGCGCCCGAGCTGGTGGAGTCCAACGCCTCGGGTGCTTTCCAGCACGAGGGACTGACCTGGCAGGTGCTGGGCGCTTCCTTCCTCCGGGCCCCGGAACAGTCCCGGGGCAGCCGACAGCTGGACCGCTCTCTCCAGGCCCTGCTGCAGGAGATGGAGCTCCCCTGCCGCCGCCAGCTCATTGACGATGTCTTCTCCGTGGGACAGGAGCTGGGGGTGGAAACGCTGGCCGAACTGGTGGCCGACGGACGCCGCCGCCAGAGCTTCAAGGCCATCTCCTCCAAGCTCACCGGCATCGACCGGGACACCCGGGATTGTTTCCTCCGGGCACTGAAATCCGTCTTCCGTGAGGAAGACACCACCGAAAGGGAAGTCTGACCCCATGGGGGCGCCGCGGTTTGCGGTGCCCCCCATCTTTTTTTCCTGTTTTCTCCACATTTCTTGCCAATGTCCCCCTGTTTGTGGTATCATAAATTGATTTATTGTTTATTCTTGGAGGAACGCGATGACTGACATCCATTGCCACATCCTCCCCCTCTCCGACGACGGCGCTCAGAGCATGGAGGACGCGCTGGAAATGGCCCGGATGGCCGCCGACAGCGGCGTTTCCGCCATCATCGTCACCCCCCACTGCAATCTGCCCGGGGAGGAGGAACAAAATTACATCTCCCACTCCCTGCTGAACCGGTTTGCCGCCCTGCGCGCTGCCGTGAAACAGGCGGGAATCCCCCTGACTCTCCTGCCCGGCGCCGAGATCCTCTGTACCCCCGAGGTGCCCGCCCTGCTGGAGGCCGATCTGCTGCCCTCGCTGGCGGGCAGCCGCTATCTGCTGGTGGAATTTTTCTTCGATGAGTCCCTGGACTTCATGGACGAGATGCTCCGCGCCGTGACCCGACAGGGCCGCGTCCCCGTCATCGCCCACCCCGAGCGGTATGAGGCCGTCCAGCGCAACCCCGGCGTGGCCGAGCGCTGGTTTCGGGAGGGCTATATCATCCAGCTCAACAAGGGCAGCATTCTGGGCCGGCTGGGAAAGCGTGCCCAGCTCACCGCCCACCGGCTTCTGGAGCGGGGGCTTGCCCATGTGGTGGCCAGCGACGCCCACAGCCCCCATCAGCGCACCCCCGACATGTCCGCTCTGGAGGACTATCTGCTGGAACTCTGTTCCCCCGCCTATACGGACATTCTCCTGCGGCGCAATCCCGCCCGCATCGCCGCCGACCGCCCCATGGTGGAAATCGGCTGATCTTCATCTGACAAAAAGAAGGTATCGACATGAAACTGCTTCAGCGGGGCACCGTTGCCCTGTTTATCCTGGTTCTGGCCGCCTTTGTGGGGCTGAATCTTTATCTGCGTGTCAGCGTGGACCGCACACCCCCCGTCATCACCTGCGACAGCGAGGTGGTGGAGATCCGCAGAGGCGCCGACGAGTCGGCTCTGCTCAAGGGCGTCACCGCCACGGACGACACCGACGGCGATGTGACCGACAGCATCCTCATCAAGGGCGTGTCCCAGCTCATCACCGCCGACACCGCCAAGGTCACCTACATCGCCTTCGACTCCTCCAACAATATGTCCCTCAAAAGCCGCACCGTACGCTACACCAACTATGAGAAGCCCCGCTTCGAGCTCAAGCAGCCTCTGATCTACCGCGTGGGCAGCAAGGTGCAGCTGCTGGACCGCCTCACCGCCTCCGATGTGGTGGACGGCGACATCTCCGGCAACATCCGGGTCACCACCCAGAACATCAACGCCTCCGTGGAGGGCGGCTATGCCGTCACCGTTCAGGTGTCCAACAGTCTGGGCGATGTGGAGTCCATCCCTCTGACCGTGCTGATCGCCAACGGCACCTACATCACCCCCGCCGTGACGCTGTCCGACTATATCCTCTATCTGGAAACGGGAGATTCCTTCCGTCCCACCGACTATATCCTCACCCCCGCCGACCCCTCCGCTGTCAGATCGGATGCCAGTGAGGTGGACACCACCCAGCCCGGTGTGTATGAGGTATTCTACTCCTATCAGTCCGACACGGTCATCATGACCGTGGTGGTGCGCTGAGGCAGAAAGGAGCTTCCCCATGGATGAAAAACAGAATCTGATCCACTGGCAGGAGGTAGAGCCCCTGTGCGTGCTGCGTCTGCTGCGCCGCAAGCTGTGGCTGATTATTCTGGCCGCCCTCATCGGCGCCATGTCTGCCTCCATCGTGCTGACCGCGCTGGTTGCCCGCAGCTACACCAGCACCGCTACCTTCGTCGTCACCCCCCGCTCCGGTTCCTCGGTCTATTACAATAACATCTCCACCACCAGCGACATCGCCGGCATCTACTCCGAACTGCTTCAGAGCCGCGCCATGAGTCAGGTGGTCAGTGAGGCGCTGGACGGTCTGAACGGCACCATCTCCGCCCATCAGCTGGGTGAGAGCAACCTCATCCGCGTTTCCGTCTCCTCCCCCTCCCCCAAGGACGCCCTGCTCATCGTGCAGACCGTGGTGGACAATTACGCACAGGTCTCCGACTATGTTTCCTCCACCGCCGTTCTGTCCCTGCTGGACTCCCCCACCGTCACCGCCATTCAGGAGAAGGTCTACGACACCCAGAAGATCACCCTGATCAGTTCCGCCCTGTGCGCCGCGGCCATGACCGCCGCGCTGGTCTATCTGTGCATCTCCCGCCAGTCCGTTCAGAACGAGACCGGCGCGAAGAACAATCTGGATGCCAAGATCATTGTCTCCGTCCCCCACGAAAAGCAGGACATGACCCCCGCCCGCAAAAAGGGGCACCGCCCCATCAACAACCTTAACATCGCCTCCCCCACCACCTCCTTCTCCTTTGTGGAGGCCGTTCACCACATCGCCGTCAAGTTCGAGCATGAGCGCACCAAGGGCAAGCAGATTTTCCTCTTCTCCAGCGTGTCTGAGGGGGAGGGCAAGTCCACTCTGGCCGCCAACACCGCTCTGTCCCTGAGCCGCCGCAACGCCAATGTGCTGTTCATCGATCTGGACCTGCGCCGCCCTGTGCAGAGCACCTTCTTCGGCATCACCATTCCCAAGGGCGAGGGTCTGGGCTCTCTGCTCAGCAGCGGCATGTCCCCCGCCGAGATCCTCAACCACGCCATTCTCGATCCCGGCACCGGCATGAGCACCCTGCTCAGCGACCGCTCCTACACCGATCTGATTCAACTCATCGCCTCCCCCACCCTGGCAAAGGTGCTGGAGCTGGCCCGCTCCCGCTATGACTACATCATCATCGACACCCCTCCCCTGGGCTATTTCGCCGACAGCGAGCAGATCAGCGACCTGTCCGACGCCTCCGTGCTGGTGGTGCGGCAGGATGTGGTCCCCGCCCCCGAGATCAACGACGCCATCGACGCCCTGCGCGCCGGCAAGGCGGCATTCCTGGGCTGCATTCTCAACGACATGAAGCATCTGCACACCTCCCTCCACGGCTACGGCTACGGTTACGGCTATGGGTATGGATACGGCTACGGCCGCAAGTACTACGGCAAGTACGGTAAGTACGGCAAGTATGGCAAATACGGAAAGTACGGCCACGGCGCCCGCAAGGCCCAGTGACCGCCAGCGAGGACTATCATGGAACACGAAAAGAATAAGGAAGAACTGCTGTATATCGACCTGTTCTCCATTCTGTATAAGACTGCGCTCTTTTTCCGCAGATTCTGGGCACTGGTTCTGGCGCTGACCGTTCTGGGCGGCGGCGCCATGTACGCCCTGAGCGCGATGCGCTATCGCCCCATGTACAGATCGGAGGCCATGTTCTCTGTCAGCGTCCACTACGCCGGCGACACCGATGTGTCCGGCTACAGCTATTACTACGACAAGGCCGCCGCCAAGATGGCCACCGCCACCTTCCCCCATCTGCTGCAGGCGGAGTCCACCCAGGAGCTCATCCGCCAGCGTCTGGGCACCCCCGTCATCAACGGCTCTATCACCTCCTCCACCGTGGCGGAGACCAACCTCTTCGCCCTCACCGTCACCAGCGCCGACCCCCAGTCGGCCTATGACATCGTGCAGGCGGTGATGGAGGTCTATCCCCAGGTCAGCCGACAGGTCATCGGTGAAACTCAGCTGGTCGTCACCCGCCTGCCCCAGCTGCCCACCGCCCCCTACAACGCCATGTCCTGGAAGCGCAACACCGCTGTGGGCGCCGGCGCCGGCTTCGTGCTGGGCGTGGGTCTGCTGGCTCTGATGGCTGCCTCCCGCCGCACCGTCATGAACAGCGAGGATGTGAAAAAGATCCTCAATCTCCCCTCCCTGTCCAAGATCCCCGATGTGCGCATCAAGAAGCGCCGCTCCGGCAACGGCAACTCCCTGCTCATCACCCGGCAGGAGTCCGACTCCCCCTTTACCGAGTCCTTCCGTCTGCTGCGCCTGAAGCTGCAGCGCAATCTCTCCCCCGAGGACAAGGTCATCCTCTTCACCAGCTCCGTCCCCGCCGAGGGTAAGAGCTCCGTGGCGGTCAACACCGCCCTGACCATGGCAAAGGACGGCAAGCAGGTCCTGCTCATCGACGGCGACCTGCGCGGCCCCTCCATTAAGGGTCTGCTGGAGATGGACGCCCCCTCCCGCGGTCTGGGCGAGTTCCTCTCCCACCCCGAGGACGGCGTGAAGTTCCTGCGCTATGCCGACAGCGGGCTGTATATCTTCTCCGGCGATACCCCCATTGGCGATCCCTCCTCCCTGTTCCGTCACGAGGCGCTGGATCTCTTCTTCGAGCAGATCCGCCCCATGTTTGACTACATTCTCATCGACACGCCCCCCAGCGCCATGATGTCCGACGCCTCCGTGCTGGCCACCCGGGCCGACAAGGTGGTCTATGTCATCCGCCGGGACTATGCCTCCACCGCCCAGATTCTGGACGGCGTGCAGTCCCTGCTGGGCACCGGCGCCAAGCTGTGCGGCTTCGTATTCAACCGCGCCTCCTCCGGTCACGGCGCCGGCTATGGCTACGGCTACGGCTATGGTCATTACGGTTACGGCTATGGCTACGGCTACGGCAAGAAGGGCTACAGCTACAGCGGCGAAAGCAAGAAAACCGGGGACTGAGTTCCCATAATCCACACAGAAAGGTGGTGAGTCTATGCTCAGCAAAATCAAACAGAAGATCAAAGAGGGCTTCCTGCGGGATCTCATCGCCGAGATGCGCTGGATCTGGGGCTATGCCCGCCGCTATCGCAGAGGCATCGCCCTGTATGTGCTGCTGGGTGTGGCCGCCACCCTGCTGGGACTGTGCAACAGCGTGGCCTCCAAGTACCTCATTGACGCCGTCGTGGGGCATCAGGACAGTCTGATCCTCACCGTGGCCGCCATCTATGTGGGCTTTTCCCTGACCCGGCTGGGTCTGGCCGCCGTGACCCGGTGGATGGGGGCAAAGCTCAGCATCCGCACCTCCAACGACATCCGCGCCGAGGTCTTTCGGCAGTTTCTGGAGATCGACTGGCAGGCCTCCCTCAATTATCACTCCGGCGACCTGCTCACCCGCGTCAATCAGGATGTCACCACCGTGGCCGACAGTATGCTGGGCTGGATCCCCAGTCTGATCACCTGTATGGTCCAGTTTCTGGGCACCCTCACCGTCATTCTGATTTATGACCCGGTGATGGCCCTGCTGGCCCTCATCAGCGCCCCGGTGACCGTCCTCATATCCCGCTTCCTCGTCACCAATCTCCAGCGCTTCGGTCAGCAGATGCGGGACACACAGGCTCAGCTGACCGCCTTCTATGAGGAGGCCCTGCAGAATCTGCAGGCCATCAAGGCCTTCTCCCTCAACGCCAAGTTCAACAACCGGCTGGAGGAGCTTCAGCAGCTCTACCGCACCGTCCGGCTGGATCACGACCTCTTCTCTGTGAAAACCCACCTGCTTCTGTCGGGAATGGGCTTCGTCGTTTCCGGCGTGTGCTTCGGCTGGGGCGTGTACCGGCTGTGGAGCGGCTATATCAGCTTCGGCACCATGGTGCTGTTCATCCAGACCGCCTCTCTGCTGTCCTCCTCCTTCTCCTCTCTGGTTTCGCTGGTGCCCGCCGCCATCTCCGCCGCGGTGTCCGCCCGACGGATCATGACCATTCTGGAGCTGCCCCGGGAGGATCTCTCCGTCAGCGAGGATGCCCGCTATGTCATCGAAAACGCCCGCCGCCACGGCCTGTCCGTCCGGGCGGAAAATCTCCGCTTCTCCTATGAGAGCGGCCGCCGTGTCTTTGACGACTTCTCCCTCCACGCCGAGCCCGGTGAGATCATCGGCATCGTCAGCCCCTCCGGCGGCGGCAAGACCTCCTTCATCCGGGCCCTGCTGGGTCTGGTGGCCCCCGTATCGGGCACCATCACCCTGGTCAGCGGCGGTCATTCCGCCCCCCTCAGCCCCTGTATGCGCCCCCTCATCACCTATGTGGCACAGGAAAAGGTGGTCTTTTCCGGCACCGTCGCCGAGTGTCTGCGCATGTCCAACCCTCTGGCCACCGAGAAGGATCTGGAGCGCGCTCTGCGGCAGGCCTGCGCCTGGGATTTCGTTTCCGCCCTCCCCGGCGGGCTCCACTACCGGCTCAAGGAGCGTGGCATGGGCCTGTCCGAGGGACAGATCCAGCGCCTTGCCATCGCCCGCGCCCTGCTGAGCAGCGCCCCTGTCATGCTGCTGGACGAGGCCACCTCCGCACTGGATCTGGCCACCGAGCGGGCGGTGCTGCACAATATGCTCTCCGACCACAACCGCACCGTCATCGTCACCACCCACCGGCCCACGGTGCTGCTCTCCTGCGCCCGGGTCTATTCCATCGACGCAGGTCAGGCACGGATCCTCACAAAAGAGGAGATCGACGCGCTGACCTCCCCACAGGCATAAAAAAACTCCGCTTCCCATCCGGGAAACGGAGTTTTTTGTTGTTCCGATGTTTACACGCCCGCTTTTTCGGGGTGGAAGGTGGTGACCAGCTTGGCCAGCTCCTCCACGATGGCGGGGGAGTTTTCCTGGCACAGCCCCTCCAGACGCTCCAGAGAGGAGAGCAGCTCCTCGTCCCGGAAGCCGCCCAGATGTCCCACGAAGATCAGGTCGTTGGCGGTCTTGTCCAGACCCTCCTCGCCCATGAGCAGCTCCTCAAAGAGCTTCTCGCCGGGGCGCAGGCCGGTATAGACGATCTCGATGTCCACATCGGGCTCGTAACCGGACAGGCGGATCATGTTGCGGGCCAGATCGTCGATACGGACAGGGGCGCCCATGTCCAGCACGAAGATCTCGCCGCCCCTGGCGTAGGAACCGGCCTGCATGACCAGAGAAACGGCCTCGGGGATGGTCATGAAGTAGCGGATGATGTCCTTGTGGGTGACGGTAACGGGGCCGCCCTGCTCGATCTGACGGCGGAAGAGGGGGATGACGCTGCCGTTGCTGCCCAGCACGTTGCCAAAGCGCACCGCCACAAAGCGGGTATTGGCGGATCTGCGGCTGAACATCTGGACGATCATCTCGCAGGCACGCTTGGTGGCGCCCATGACATTGGTGGGGTTGACCGCCTTGTCGGTGGAGATGAGGACGAAGGTTTCCACCCCATGCCGGTCGGCGGCAGCGGCCACATTGTAAGTGCCGAAGATGTTGTTCTTCACCGCCTCGTTGGGGCTGTCCTCCATGAGGGGGACATGCTTGTGGGCGGCGGCGTGGTAGACGATGTTGGGCTGATAGCGCGCAAACAGCTGCTCCACCCGGGCCTTGTCCCGGACGGAACCGATGAGCACCACCAGATCCAGCCCGGGATGCTTGCGGCGCAGCTCCTGCTGGATGGCGTAGGCGTTGTTTTCGTAAATGTCGAAGATGACCAGCCGTCCGGGCTCCCGGGCGGCCACCTGACGGCACAGCTCACTGCCGATGCTGCCGCCGCCGCCGGTGACGAGGACGGTCTTGCCCTTGATATAGCCGGAGATCTGATCCAGATCCACCTGCACACTGTCGCGGCCCAGCAGATCTTCAATGGACACCTTGCGCAGCTTTTCGATGCGCACATCGCCGTTGGCGATCTCCGCCAGACCGGGGAGGGTCTTGATGGCGCAGGAGGTCTGCTGGCAGCGGCGCAGGATGTCCCGGCGATCCTCGTTGGAGCAGGAGGGGATGGCGAAGATGATCTCGCTGACCCTGTACTCCACCGCCGCCCGGACGATGTCCTCCCGGCCGCCCACCACGGGCACGCCGTTGAGCCGCATACCCTTTTTCCGGGCACCGTCGTCGATGATGCACACGATACGGTTATGAGAGCGGTCGGAGGTATTCAGCTCACGCAGGACGGCGGCTCCCGCCTCACCGGCACCGATGAGCATGGTGCGCTCCTGACTGCGGGCCATCACCCGGTCGTGGAGGGCGGTGCGGAACACACGGTAGGAAAAGCGCTCTCCGGCCAGCAGGAACATGAGGAAGATGATATTCAGAATGGGGAAGCTGCGGTTGATGGGCAGCTTCAGCATGGTCATAAAGAAATACTCCAGCACGCCCACGGTGAGGGAGGCCTGGGCGATGAGCACGGCCTCGCGCACGCTGATGTACTTCCACAGGCTGTTATACAGGCCCATCAGGGCAAACACCGCCAGACACATGCCGGTATAGATGGGGGCAAAGGTCACAACGCTGGTCAGAAAGCCGCTGGCCTCCAGATTGCTCCAGACGAACTCAAAGCGTACCAGCAGTGCCATGAGCTGGGCCACATTGACCAGCAGCACATCGCACAGCACCAGGAAGAAGACACGGACAGCCTTCTGGTCGCTGATTTGTTTTAATTGTTCCATCGTTTACTCCTTCTGGTCGCCGCTGACGATGGCATACTCCATGGTCAGCACGCCCTGCACCAGATAGCGCTGCATGCGGTTGGATTTATAGCAGGTGGACAGGGTGATGACCCGCTCCCCCGCTTCGGGAAACAGCTCGGGACGGTAATTGGAATCAATGGTGTTGCTCAGCCCCGCAAAATAGGCGGCAAACTCCTCCTCGTTGGAGAAGTCGTGGTTGAGCAGCAGATGCTCGCTGGAATGGGGATAGGCGGCGAAGATCTCATAGCGGTAGACGGTGTCGGGGGTATAGACATAGATCTCGGGATGCGCGGCAAAAAACTCGCTGCCGGCAAACTTGTTCACAGGGGCGAACATGGTGTCGGTGGTGCGGTTGTGGCCGTAGAGCACGGTGACGGGGTCCTGGAAATCCTTGGCGTTATAGCGCTGGGAGTAGATGGAACCGCCGGAATAATAGGACTTGTCCACGGAGTGATTGTTATAGAACAGGTCGTTGGTGGGACTCTGGACCACGGCATAGCTGACGGGGGTGCCGGGGATGTCCACCCAGGCGTAAATATCCTCGTTGATGCGGGACAGAGCCTCAAAATTCACATGGAGATACCAGTCGGGGGTCGTTTCTTCGGGCTGAGGCTCGGGCTGGGGCTTGGGGCGGGGCTCAGTCTGGTTGGTGGGAGTGGGGGTGCTGGGCACCAGCTGGACCTGCTTATCCTCGGTGATCAGCTGCTCCATCTCGTTGTTGAGCATGCCGCCCCGGACATACTGGAAAATCAGCAGGCAGCACACCACGCACACCAGACCCGACAGGGCGGCGACAATGGACAGAATGATCTTTGTGGAACGCTTCATGGGGACCCTCCTTCGGGACACAAAGAAAAAAGCCCCACAAACGACGACGCATTCATGGGGCGTTTTCTGAATTCAAAATCAGTTCTTTCGAGCCTTCTTGCCGGCGGCAACAGCCAGGGCACCGGAGGCAGCGGCGACAGCGCTCAGACCCAGAACGCCCACGGTATAACCGGTCTGAGGGGCGACAGGGACACCGGGGATCTCACCTTCGGGATCCTCCTGCTCGGGAATATCGGGAGGAGTGGAACCGGGCTCGTCCGCACCGGGCACATCAGGATCGCCGGGAACATCAGGCTCGCCGGGCACATCGGGCACATCGGGTACATCGGGATCCACGGGGGGATTGGGGATGTCGGGCTCGTCGGGCTCATCGGGATCACTGGGGCGCTCGGGACTTCTGACATAGGTGGAGATGAGCAGGTTGCCCTGATTGGAATTATTGGCAGAGGCGGCAACCACACCCAGGCTGCAGATCAGCATGGCGGCCATCATGAAAGCAAACAGACGCTTCATTACGCAATTTCCTCCTGTAAACAATTTGGTACAATAGATTATATACTCTAAAGCTCCAAAGCGCAATAGTTTTTCCCAGATTCATTCACTTTTCTTCCCCTTTCTTCGTTGACAGCGGGGAAAAGGGGCAGATATAATGAGGAAAACAGACTTGGGGCTTCGCCCCATTCCACCGGGAGGCACATTATGACCCGCCAGATCTCATACCCCCTCTCCCCCGAGCAGGCCATTCCCCGCATCCGCGCCCTGCTGGAGGAGGACATCCCCTGCCATCTGACCGTCACCGGGAACAGTATGCGCCCCTTCCTGCGCCATCAGCGGGACGGCGTGATCCTCGCCCCTGTCAGCGGCGAGATCCGCCGTGGGGACATCCTCTTTTATCTGCGCGCCCCCCACGCACCCATTCTCCACCGGGTCCACAGGGTGGAGGGGGACCGGCTCATCATGTGCGGGGACGCCCAGACCGGGCTGGAACCCATCGCCCGGGCGCAGGTGCTTGGGATCGTTTCCCACATCAAGCGGGAGGACAGGGTCATCCCCTGCACCGACCGGCGGCTGAAGCTGCTCGTGGCGCTGTGGATGCTCCTCAAGCCCATCAGACCCTATCTGCTGGCCCTGCCAAACAAATTGAAGCGATGAAAAAACCGCAGCGTAGGCTGCGGTTTTTTTCTTTACAGGATATAAGTTTCCCCCGGGGCGCAGACGGTCTCCATCACGCCGTCCCGGATGCGGTGTCCCTCACCGTAGAGGATCTCCGCTCCTCCCTCCACCAGCACGAAGCTGCCGTCGGGGATGGCGTAAAAGGTCTTTCCCATGCTGTGGCCGAAGGTGATGTCGGAAAACAGGGGACGGCCGTCCAGCCACGCGTCCTTCATCATCTGGTAATGGGGCAGCACTACCGTTTTCGCCAGCCCCAGTCCGGGGAAAAACAGTTCGTGATTGGGATCGAGGGACTCCCCGGGCTCCTCGGGCCAGCCATAGACCTCCCGGACGGCGTTCATGGAGCCTGCGCTGGTGCAGATCACAAGTCCCTCATAGCCCATGAGCAGTTCCCGCAGGGAGATGGACTCAAACCACCGCCGCTGGGTGGGGACATGGCCCCCGGCGGGGAAAATGGCGTCATAGCCGTGGAGCTCCTCCCGGCTCAGAGCGGGGGTTCGGTCATCCCACAGGTCGAAGCAGGACACCGACAACCCGGCATTTTTCACCGCCTCGTGATAAAACCATGTCATCTGGTCGTTTTGGGCGTGGTTGGCAGGAAAGGCCGCGATCATAAGACAGCGGGAATCGGACTTCCAGCGCCGTGCAAGCAGCTCCACAAAGCCGTTGGCGTTATCCAGCCCGGGTACGCTGCAGGGTACCCCCAGGGGGCCGGTGGGGCTGCTGGTGAGAAATGTGGTCATGGCTCCTCCTTACTTCAGCAGGGACTCGGGGATCTCCAGCGCCATGCGCTCATACCCCGCCTTGCTGGGGTGGAGATGATCCCCGGAGTCATAGGCGGGGAGGAACCAGTCCGGCCGGGCCGGGTCACGCAGGGCCACATCGAAGTCGATACAGCCGTCGATGAGGTCGGTGGTGCGGATGAAGTGGTTATAGGCATGGCGCATCTCCTGCCGGAAGGGGGCGTCGGTGCGCCAGCCTCCCATGGGCAGCAGGGTGCCCACATAGACCCGGTAGCCAAAGTCCCGGGCCTGTCGGATATAGGTCTTTAACCCCTCGATGAGCTCCTCCACCGTGGGCAGGTCGCTCATGGGGCGGAACACATTGATCTGTTCCCCGACAGGGTGGATGATGTCGTTGATGCCCTGCTGGATGATGACGGTGTCGGCACCGTCGGTGGGCACCTCATGGGCAAAACGGTTCTCTCCGGACAGGCCGTAGGACTCATAGGTGAGGCAGTCGTACTGGCGCAGGATGCGGGAGCCGCTGGTTGCACGGCGGATGATGGCGGTTTTGTTGTGCCCCTCCCGGAAGCAGCGCATGGCCAGAAAATCGGGCCAGTCCTGAGCGGTGATGGAGTCGCCGTAGCACACCACCGTCCGGTTCTCCCCGTCGGTCAGGACGGAAACATTGCTCAGGAAATAAAACAGCTGGGTGCGGCGGGAGGTGAAGATGTCGATATCCGCATCCTCCGTCCGGTCACCGTTGGCGTACAGTCCCTCTGACAGGGGGCCGCAGGCATAGACCACCGAGCGCATGAGGGTGAAATCGGCCAGATAGAAGCTGACCTGAATGCACTCCCCCGCCTTCACTTCCAGCTCCAGCGGGTCGGTGACGACCTGCTCTCCGGCGGGAATGGTGATGCCCCGGGCGCCATCTATCCGCACAGGATAAAACTCTCCGCCATAAAAGACGGTGATTTTACTCATTGTAATGGCCTCTGTGCCACAGTAATTATCAAAGGTAAGCCGGAGGGCACTTCCGGCAAAGGGGATATTGATAGGGTAACGGATGGTGATGTCCTTGGCATAGCGCTCCGGGCGGTTCTCCGCCACGCTGACCGCGTTGCCCCAGACACTGACCCAGCGTTGATTCTCCTTCATGGGATGCACTCCCTTTCTGCTCAGTTCCAGAGATCGGGGAACTCCCGGTTGGCGATGGTGTTCAGTTCTTTCAGGCGAGCCTGTGCCGTCTTGCGCCTGCGGGCCTGTTCCCCCAGCAGACCGGGGTTTTCGGCGATGATCTGCTCCTGACGGGCACACAGCTGGCGCAGATAGTCCCAGCGCTCCCGATCCAGTTCATCCATAGCTGCCAGACGGGCGGCCTTTTCCGCCACGGCGCGGCGCTTTCGCTCGGCCTCTTCCGCTTCACGGCGCTTGCGCTCGGCAAGCTCCTCCTCACGGCGGCGGCGCTCCGCTTCGCGCTCTTCCTCCCGCCTGCGGCGGGCTTCCTCGGCCTCCCTGCGCTTGCGCTCGGCCTCTTCCGCTTCACGGCGCTTACGCTCGGCAAGTTCCTCTTCCCGGCGGCGGCGCTCCGCTTCACGCTCTTCCTCCCGCTTGCGCTTTGCCTCCTCGGCCTCCTGTCGGCGGCGTTCGGCCTCTTCCGCCGCCTGCCGCTGGCGCTGCGCCCGCTCCACTCTCATGCGGGCAAACACGCCGCCCTTTTCCTGGGCGACCCCCACCTGTCCGTAACCGATGCGGAAGGGCAGCTGGTCGATCTCGCAGTACTGGTGGGCGAAGCTGTCCTCCTCCACACAGACGGTGCATTCCGTCACGCCGAAGAGGATCCACTGCCCCATCTCGGTGACGGTGGCGGGGATGTGGAGTTCCTCCAGCCCGGTACAGTGTTCAAAGGCCTCCCGCCCCAGTCGGGTCAATCCCCGGGGCAGCACCACCCTCTGCAGGGCGCCGCAGTTGAAAAAGGCCCGGTTGCCGATGGACTTCACTCCGGCGGGGATCTCCAGCTTCGCAAGGCTCTCGCAGCCGTAAAAGGCATCGTCCCCGATCTCCTTCAGGCCTCGGGGCAGTACCACCTCTTCCAGTGCGATACAGCCGGCAAAGGCATCGTTTCCGATGGCGCGCAGACCATCGGGCAGGATCACCCGGCGCAGATCTTCCCGGTCGGAAAAAACACCGTTCTCCAATCGCTTCACCCCGGCGGGAACCACGACTTCCTCCTCCCGACCGTCATAGGACAGCAGTCTGCCGCCGTCCAGAATAAATCCCTGTTCCGCAACGGACATACCTGCTCCTCCTCTCATTTCCGCATTTTTTCTCATTATAACAGACCTCTTCTCCTCTGTAAAGCAGTGAACACCCCGAGGCAAACCGGCGGGTTTGGATTTGCATTTCCCCTCCGGGCGTAGTATGATAACAGCAGGGAGTGATATCATGACACCGAAAGATTATCGAGAGAAGAATCCCCTGCTCATCTTTCTGAGCTATTTCAAAAATCACGCCAGACTCTTCGCCGTGGACTTAAGCTGCGCCGTGGGCATCGCCGCCATCGACCTGATTTTCCCCCTTGTGACCCGCAAGGCTTTAAACGAAATGCTGCCCGGGCAGATGTACCGCCTGTTCTTCACCGTTATGGCCGTCATGGCGGTGTGCTATGTGGTGCGCACAGGGCTGAACTATCTGGTCTGCTATCTGGGCCACACCTTCGGCGTCCGGGTGGAGGCCGACATTCGTGCCGACCTCTTCCGCCATATGCAGACCCTGAGCCACGACTTCTATGACAAAAACCGCACGGGACATCTCATGAACCGCCTCACCGCCGACCTGTTTGAGATCACCGAGCTTGCCCACCACGGCCCTGAGGATCTGCTG
>JAZQVX010000257.1:0-10041 GCA_045632045.1 Lawsonibacter sp. | reverse complement strand
GTGAGAATAGCGGAGTCGTGGTGGAGGCCATCCCCACCGGCTCCCTGTCTCTGGATATCGCCCTGGGTATCGGCGGCGTACCCAAGGGACGCATCATTGAGATTTACGGCCCGGAATCTTCCGGTAAGACCACTCTGGCCCTGCATATCGTGGCCGAGGCCCAGAAGCGGGGCGGCGAGGTGGCCTTCATCGACGCCGAGCACGCGCTGGATCCCAGCTATGCCCGCGCGCTGGGCGTGGACATCGACTCCATGCTGATCTCCCAGCCCGACACCGGCGAGCAGGGCTTGGAGATCTGCGAAGCGCTGGTGCGCTCCGGCGCCATCGATGTGGTGGTTGTGGACCCTGTGGCCGCCCTGACCCCCCGCGCCGAGATCGAGGGCGACATGGGCGATTCCCATGTGGGTCTGCTGGCCCGCCTGATGAGCCAGGCCCTGCGTAAGCTGGCCGGTTCCATCGCCAAGACCAACTGTATCGTCATCTTCATCAACCAGCTGCGCGAAAAGGTGGGCGTCATGTACGGCAACCCCGTGGTCACCACCGGCGGCCGCGCGCTGAAGTTCTACTCCTCCGTACGCATTGATGTGCGCCGCGTGGAGGCCATCAAGAACGGCTCTGAGATCGTGGGCAACCGCACCCGCGCCAAGATCGTGAAGAACAAGGTGGCACCTCCCTTCCGTGAGGCTGAGTTCGAGATCCTCTACGGCGAGGGCATTTCCAAGTGGGGCGAGATGGTGGATCTGGCCGTCAAGCTGGACATCATTCAGAAGTCCGGTTCCTGGTTCTCCATGGGCGAGATGCGCATCGGCCAGGGCCGTGACGCCGTGAAGGCCTACATGCAGGCCAACCCCGACTTCGCCGAGAAGGTGGAGGAGGAGATCCGCACCAACGCCTTCAAGCTCATGAGCAAGCAGTCCCAGATCGCCGCCAAGGCCGCTGGCCGGGCTGTGGATGTGGCTGCCGACGACTTCGAGGAGTAAGCGCCGGTGGTCATCCGGGAACTGAAGCCCTCTGAGAAAGTGCAGGGGCGCTGGCTGGCCATTCTGGAGGATGGCAGCATTTTGCGCGTGAGTGAAAATGAGGTCATCGGCTTTGCCCTATACACCGGGAAGGAGCTGGGGGAGGAGGAAGTCGAGCGGCTGCTTGACTCTCTGCGCCGCAGCCAGCTCAAGGAAAAGACCATTGCCCTGCTGGCCCGCAAGCCCATGTCCCGCCGGGAACTGGAGCGGAAGCTGGGGGAGTGGGAGGCCGGTGAAGAAGAGACGGCCGAGATCTGCGGGCGCATGGAGGAACTGGGCTTCCTCAACGACCGGGAGTATGCTGCTCGGGTGGTGCGCCATTACAGTGCCAAGGGCTACGGCGCGCGCAAGCTCAGAGATGAGCTCTACCACCGTGGTGTCCCCAGAGAGCTGTGGGATGAGGCGATGGAGCAGGCCCGGGACAGCGCCGACACCATCGACGCGTTTATTGAAAAGAAACTGGCCGGGCGGGAGCCTGACCGCAAGGAACTGAAAAAAATCTCCGACGCACTGGCCCGCAGGGGCTATTCCTGGTCGGACATCAACGACGGGCTGCGCCGCTTCGGAGCCCGGCTGGAGGACGAAACATGAGACGCAAACAGACCCCGAGAACTGACCTGATCAGTTCCATTCTGATCAACATCGGCTGTGTGCTGCTGCTGGTCAACGCGGTGAACAGCCAGAGCGACAACACCATCGTTGTGCTGATGGGCGTGTTCACCGGCGCGTGTATTTTTAAGACGCTGGGCGCCGTGTGGAAGTTCAAGAAGCTGACGGGGCATTTCCCCAATCTGAAGTATGAGAGTCTGATCAAACCTGAAGGAGACTGAGGCTGTGAAAGTAGCATTTATTTCTCTGGGCTGTGCCAAGAATCTGGTCAACACCGAGCAGATGATGGCCCTGTGCCGCAAGGCCGGCCACACCGTTACCGGCGATCCCGAGGGGGCCGATGTGGCGGTTCTGAACACCTGCGGCTTTATTGAGTCTGCCAAGAGCGAGGCCATTGCCAATATTCTGGAACTGGCCCAGCTCAAGGATGAGGGCAAACTGAAGAAGCTGCTGGTGGCGGGCTGTCTGACCCAGCGCTATTCCGATGACATTCGGGTGGAGCTGCCCGAGGTGGACGGCATGCTGGGCACCGGCAGCTATACCGATGTCGTCACCGCCGTGGAGGAACTCATGGCGGGGGAGAAGGCCGAGCATTTCGGCAACATCCATAAAACCTATGAGGACGGTGAGCGCATCGTCACCACCCCTCCCTACACCGCTTATCTGAAGATCGCCGAGGGCTGCAGCAACGGCTGTTCCTTCTGTATCATCCCCAAGCTGCGCGGCAAGTACCGCAGCCGCAGTGTGGAGTCTTTGATGGCGGAGGCCCGGGCACTGGCTGAGTCCGGTGTGCAGGAGCTGATCGTCATTGCCCAGGATATCACCCGCTATGGCGAGGATCTGGGGGACGGCACCACCCTGTCCACCCTGCTCAAGAAGCTGTGCAAGCTGCCCTTCCACTGGATCCGCCTGCACTACCTCTATCCCGAGGCCGTGAGCGATGAGCTCATCGAGACCATCGCGTCCAACAAGAAGATCCTGCACTATCTGGACATTCCCCTGCAGCACGCCAACGACGGCATTCTGAAGGCCATGCGCCGCCGCAACACCAAGCAGGATGTCATCGACCTGTTTGGCAAGCTGCGCAAGGCAATGCCCGATGTGGTCATCCGCACCTCTCTGATCTGCGGTCTGCCCGGTGAGGGTGAGGAGGAATTTGAGGAGCTGTGCGAGTTCCTGGCCGAGCAGAAGATCCAGCGCGCCGGTGTGTTCCAGTACTCCCCTGAGGAGGGAACTCTGGCGGCCGAGATGGACAATCAGGTGGATCCCGAGATCGCCGAGCGCCGTGTGGAGCTGGTGGTGGATCTCCAGTCCCGCATTATGGATGAGTTCAACGAGAGTCGTCTGGGCGGCGTGGAGGAAGTCCTGTGCGAGGGCTTTGACAGCGCCGAGGGCTGCTATGTGGGCCGCACCTATGCCGACTCCGTGGAGATCGACGGCCGTGTGCTGTTCACCGCCGCCGGACTGATCCCTGCCGGTACCTTCGTGAATGTGCGCATCACCGGCGTCACCGACGGCGATCTCACCGGTGAGATCGAGGAGTAAAAGGAGAATTTCATCTGATGAATACTGCCAATAAACTGACCATGCTGCGTGTGGTCATGATCCCTGCTTTTATGCTGGTGCTGTATCTGGGCTTTCCCGGTGCCAACTATGTGGCGCTGGTGATCTTTGCTCTGGCCAGCATCACCGACTGGCTGGACGGTTACATCGCCCGCCGCTATAACCAGACTACCGATTTCGGCAAGTTCATGGACCCTCTGGCGGATAAGTGTCTGGTCACTGCTGCCATGCTGTGGTTCGTGGAGGTGGGCCAGATGCCCGCATGGGCACTGCTGACCGTTATTGTGCGTGAGTTTGCCATCTCCGGTCTGCGCATGAACGCCGCCACCTCCGGTCGTGTCATTGCCGCCGGTTGGTCCGGAAAGGTCAAGACTGCCTCTACCATGGTGTGCATCATTCTGATGCTGCTGCCCATTTCCGCCATGGTCAATACTCTGTGCGTGGCCATCATTGTACTGACCACTGTCTACTCCGGTGTGGAGTATGTGATGAAGAACATTGATGTGATCTCCAACATCAAATAATAAAAGACGCCTGCTTAAGCAGGCGTTTTTTTATTCGAACATATTGTTGCGCATGAGGATCTGGTCGCTGGAAAGGTGTTCCTTGGCATAGCGGCCGGGGGTGACTCCTGTGAGGTGTCCGAAGGTGCGGATAAAGTGGGAGTTGTCGGAGAAGCCGGACATCTCGCCGGCCTGTTGGACGCTGACACCCTCCTGCAGAAGCTGGCGGGCCCGGAGGACGCGGCTGTAAATGATATATTCCATGACGGAGAAGCCGGTGGCCGATTTGAAAATGCGGCAGAGATAGTGCTTGCTCAGGTAGAACTGACTGGCGATCTGGTCCAAAGACAGGGGCTCGGCCAGATTATCCCGGATGTAGTCCAGAATGGGGGCCACGCGCAGAAAGTCCTTGTTGCGGATGGCTTCACCGGCGGATGCGGCGTTCAGGGTGGGGGCGACCCGGATGAGCAGGCGCAGCAGTGCCACGGTCTGGCGGATATCGCTGCCGAAAGTGCCGTCGTTCTTGTTGCGGTCCAGATCCTGGAACAGCTCGATCAGCTCGGTCATTTCCTCACTGTTCAGGGTGGCCCGGCGGAAGTTGACCTGCATGAGCTGTGTGAAATCGGTCTGGGGGGTGGACAGGTCGGTGAGGGCCTTGCGGCTGATGTGGAGGATATACCGGGAATGGAATCCGTTGGCCATGGTGCGGTGGAGGGTACTCTCGCCGATGAGGTAGAGAGTGCCGCGCTCCAGAGGATAAACCTGGTCATTGACGAAAATATTGCCCGGACTGGTCAGAGGGAGCATGATTTCAAAATGATCGTGAAAATGAAGTCTGCTCATGCTCCAGGTCTCGTTTTGGTTTAATTGTAGATAGAATTCGACATTTGCCATAGAATGACCTCTATTGTTTTGGTGAAAAAGACTAAAAGTGCAGGAAGAAGATGGGATAATTGTATAAAGCGCTGTAAAAAACAGGAAGAAAGAGCGGAACTGGGTGAATATTGGCTGAAAATAGTATATCATGTCAGGCGAAGATATGCAAACTTTTTGCTAAATTTAAGATAGACCTTTTGGAATCTTTATGATAGAATAGTACTCGATATAAAGCGCATACCCGTACCCCTTAGGTTAAGGAAAAATAAAAACTGCAATGGAGGTTTTACCATGAACAAAGTGTATTCCTTGCATGATGCCGTGGCAAAGTTTGTCGAGGACGGTGACGTTCTGGCTATCGGCGGCTTCACCACCAACCGTAAGCCCTACGCTATCGTGAACGAGATTCTGCGTCAGGGCCAGAAGGATTTCGTTGCTTATGCCGGTCCCGGCGGCGGCGAGATCGATATGCTGATCGGCGAGGGCCGTGTGGCTGCTTACATCAACTGCTACACCGCCAACTCCGGTTACACCAATGTCGCCCGTCGTTTCCGCGCTGCCATCGAGAAGGGCACCCTGAACTACGAGGACTACTCCCAGGACGTTCTGATGCTGATGCTGCACGCTGCTTCTCTGGGTCTGCCCTACCTGCCCGTGCGCCTGATGCAGGGCTCCGGCCTGATGAAGTTCTGGGGCATGAGCGAGGAGAAGCGCCAGACCATGCCCAAGGTTGACAACCTGAAGGCTGTCGAGGTCGAGAACCCCTTCGTTCCCGGCCAGAAGGTCGTCGCTGTTCCCGTTCCCAAGATCGACCTGGCTATCATCCATGTCCAGAAGGCTTCTCCCGATGGTACCTGCATCATCGAGGGTGACGAGTTCCACGATGTCGACATCGCTGTTGCCGCCCGCAAGGTCATCGTGACCTGCGACGAGCTGGTCAGCGACGAGTTCATCCGCCGCGATCCCACTCTGACCCGTATCTTCGGTGAGTGCGTCAGCGCTGTTGTCCACGCTCCTTACGGTGCATGGCCCTCTCAGCTGTACAACTACTACGACAACGATCCCGGCGCTCTGAAGGAGTATGACAAGGCTTCCAAGTATCAGGATGCCGAGGACGCCAAGGCTCAGCTGGCCAAGGCCGCTGCCAAGGCTGCCAAGGCTGCCGCTGCCGCTCCCGAGAACGAGAAGCTGGCTGAGGCCGCTGCCAAGGCTCAGAAGGTCGCTGACGACGCCGCTGCCGGCATCGCCATCCCCGAGACCTTCAAGGATTACCTGGATAAGTGGGTGTACTCCACCAAGGATCATCAGGAGCTGCTGAACAAGATCGGCGGCGCCCGCCTGGTGAGCCTGAAGAACGCTCCTCACCTGGGCTACTCCATCACTCACCTGAAGTAAGATAGGGAGGTAACTAGAAATGGCTGATTATACTAAGTACACTAAGCAGGAGATGCAGGCTTACGCCATCGCCAAGCACATCAAGGAAGACCAGATCGTTATCGTCGGTACCGGTCTGCCCCTGATCGGTGCTTCTCTGGCCAAGGCTGCTATCTGCCCCTCCTGCCATCCTATCGTCGAGTCCGGTCTGATGGACTGTGACCCCGTCGAGGTTCCCCGTTCCGTCGGCGACAACCGCTTCATGGCTCACTGCGCTATCCAGTGGCCCAACATCCGCTTCATCGGCTTCGAGGCCAATGAGTGGCTGCACGACGAGGAGCGCCTGATCGCCTTCATCGGCGGCGCCGAGATCGATCCTTACGGCAATGTTAACTCCACCTGCATCTTCGGCAAGGGCGACTATGTCCAGCCCCAGACCCGTTTCACCGGTTCCGGCGGCGCCAACGGCATTGCTACTTACTGCAACACCGTCATCATGATGCAGCATCAGAAGCGTCGCTTCACCGAGAAGATCGACTACATCACCTCCTGCGGCTGGATGGACGGCCCCGGCGGTCGTGAGCGCGCCGGTCTGCCCGGCAACCGTGGTCCTCAGATGGTCGTTACCGATCTGGGCATCATGAAGTTCGACGAAGAGACCAAGCGCATGTACCTGGCTTACTACTATCCCTACTCCTCCCCCGAGATGGTTCAGGAGAACACCGGTTTCGAGATCGATGTCTCCCGCGCTCAGCTGTTCGACGGTCCTTCCCCCGAGATCATCAAGATGATCCGCGAGGAGATCGACCCCGGCCAGGCCTTCATCAAGGTTCCCAAGGAGTAATTTCCGCTTTTCCCGTATAAAATAAAAATATATTTATAGGAGGAATAATTGACATGGGTAACTATTCCATGCCCCGTTATTTCCAGAACATGCCTGTCGTCGGCAAGGCTGCTCGTGCTAACGCCGAGAACGTCGCCGAGCTGCTGGCCATCGAGGAGAACATCCACTCCGAGATCGTCAAGGGTCTGGAGAACGGCACCCCTGATGAGAAGCTGAACGAGAAGGGCCGTCTGACCGCTATGCAGCGTATCGCTCTGCTGGTCGACGAGGGCACCTGGTGCCCCCTGAACTCTCTGTTCAACCCCGAGAAGAACAAGACCGGCACCACCACCATCGTTAAGGGTCTGGGCCGCGTCAACGGTAAGTGGTGCTGCATCATCGCTTCCGACAACAAGAAGCACGCCGGTACCTGGGTTCCCGGTCAGGCCGAGGATCTGATCCGTGGTTCCGATACCGCCAAGCGTCTGCGCATCCCCCTGATCTACCTGCTGGAGTGCGCCGGTGTTGAGCTGCCCGACCAGGAGAAGGTTTACCCCAACCGCCGCGGTGGTGGTACCCCCTTCTATCGCAACTCTGAGCTGAACCAGATGGGTATCCCCGTCATCGTCGGCATCCACGGCACCAACCCCGCCGGCGGCGGCTACCACTCCATCTCTCCCACCCTGCTGATCGCCCACAAGGACGCCAACATGGCCGTCGGCGGCGCCGGCATCGTCGGTGGTATGAACCCCAAGCCCTATGTCGATATGGAGGCCGCTCTGGCTCAGATCGAGGCTACCAAGGGCCTGCGTTCCGATCCTCCCGGATCCGTGTCCATCCACTACGGTGTGACCGGCTTCATGCGTGAGGTCTATGACGCTCAGGAAGGCGTTATCGCCGGCATCAAGAAGTATGTCGACATGCTGCCCGCCTATGATCTGGAGTTCTTCCGCGTTGACACTCCCCAGTCTCCCGCTCTGAACGAGATGGAGCTGTACGACATCGTTCTGAACAACAAGAACCGCCCCTATGACATGTACAATGTCATCGGCCGCCTGTTCGACGGTTCTCAGTTCATGGAGTACAAGAAGGGTTACGGCCCTGAGATGATCACCGGTATCGCCAAGGTTGACGGTCTGCTGGTGGGCGTCGTTGCTAACCAGCAGGGCGTGTTCCCCAACTACCCCGAGTACAAGATGGAGAAGTACGGCGCTTCCATGGGCGCCGGCGGCAAGCTGTATCGCCAGGGCCTGATCAAGATGAACGAGTTTGTCACTCTGTGCGCTCGTGACCGTCTGCCCATGATCTGGATCCAGGATACCACCGGTATCGACGTCGGTGACGACGCCGAGGTCGCCGAGCTGCTGGGTCTGGGCCAGTCCCTGATCTACTCCATCCAGTCCTCCGGCCTGCCCATGATGGAGATCACTCTGCGCCGCGGTACCGCCGCTGCTCACTACGTCCTGGGTGGTCCTCAGGGCAACGACAATAACGCTTTCTCTCTGGGTACTGCTGCCACTGAGATCAATGTTATGAACGGTAAGACCGCTGCCAACGCCATGTACACCGGCCGTCTGGCCAAGGATCAGAAGGCCGGCAAGGATCTGCAGCCCACCATCGACAAGATGAACGCTATGATCGGTGATTATGACACCAAGTCCAAGCCTCTGTTCTGCGCTCAGGCCGGCCTGGTTGACGAGATCGTCGATATGCCCATGATGCGTAACTACATCGTGGCCTTCGCCGATTCCTGCTATCAGAATCCCGAGTCCATCTGCCCCTTCCACCAGATGCTGCTGCCCAGAACTATCAAGGACTACGATAGCCTGAAGAAGTAAGCTGAGCACACATTTCATGGATCAACAGCCGGGCGGCGGTATGCCGCCGCCCGGTTTTATTCTATTCTAAACGGAGAAATTGGCTGATATGAGTATTTATACCCTGGGAATCGACATTGGCTCCACCGCCTCCAAGTGCGTCATCGTCCGTGATGGCGAGGAGATCGTGGCCAAGGCCCTTGTCGCAGTGGGTGCCGGCACCAGCGGCCCCCAGCGCGCCATCGCCGAGGTTCTGGAGAACGCAGGCATGACCAAAGAGGACATCGCCTACACTCTGGCCACCGGCTACGGCCGCAACTCTCTGGAGAACTATGCAGATCACCAGATGAGCGAGCTGAGCTGCCACGCCCGCGGCGCCGCTTTCCTGTTCCCTGATGTCCACACCGTCATTGATATTGGCGGTCAGGATGTGAAGGTGCTGAGGATCGAAAACGGCGCTATGACCAACTTCCAGATGAACGACAAGTGTGCCGCAGGTACCGGCCGTTTCCTGGATGTTATGGCCCGCATTCTGGAGGTCGATGTCAACGATCTGGGCACCCTGGGCGCCCAGTCCACCAAGTATGTCGGCATCAGCTCCACCTGCACCGTCTTCGCTGAGAGCGAGGTTATCAGCCAGTTGGCCAACGACACCGACAAGTGCGACATCATCAACGGCATCCATATGTCCGTGGCCGGCCGTGTGGCCGGTCTGGCCCACCGCGTGGGCGTGCAGGACAAGGTGGTCATGACCGGCGGTGTTGCACAGAACGCCGGTGTGGTCAAGGCGCTGCAGGATCAGCTGGGCCACGAGGTTCACACCTCCCCCCTGACCCAGTATGTGGGCGCTCTGGGCGCTGCCCTGTTTGCCTACAAGCGCTGCAATAAGTAAGTTTTAATGCTATACCGATTACCGATTAGAGGAGGAAATCACAATGGCTAAAGAAGTGAGTCCTGGCGTTCTGGCGCTGCGTAAGGTCGTCGAGGATGTTTATGCTGACGCCCGTAAGGCCAAGGCTGAAGGCAAGCCCGTGGGCTGGTCTTCTTCCAAGTTCCCCTGCGAGCTGTACGAGGCTTTCGGCCTGAATGTCGTTTATCCCGAGAACCAGGCCGCCGGTATCGCCGCCAACCGCGACGGCGAGATCATGTGCCAGGCCGCCGAGGATCTGGGCTTCGATAACGATATCTGCGGTTACGCCCGCATCTCCCTGGCTTTCGCCGCCGGCAAGCGCGCCGCCAAGAAGCTGGACGAGAACCTGAACTATGTCATCGACCCCAACTCCGGCAAGCCCCTGAAGGACGAGAACGGCAACATCGTCAAGGACGAGAACGGCAAGATCGTCAAGGATCCCAAGACCATGCAGCCCTACACCGAGCTGGTTGACATCAACGAGCTGTGGGCTCTGCCCGAGGGCGAGGAGAAGGAGAAGCGTCTGGCTGCCATCAAGCCCTATCGT
>JAZQVX010000256.1:0-2122 GCA_045632045.1 Lawsonibacter sp. | reverse complement strand
GACCCGGGGGCTCCGGGGCGCGGGCGAACTCCACCAGTTCCAGTTCATTTGTTTCGCAGGAGGGGATGTGCATGGCGGTACCTTCCTTTTTCGTAATTTTTCTTCATTATAGCAGAGGGGACAGGGGGATGCAACCGTAGGGGCCGGCCTCTGTGCCGGCCCGCACTATCGGGGCGGCGCGGGGACTTGACAATTTAAATAGAAACGATATAATAAATGATAATAATTCCTGATAAGGAGAGCGCCTATGACCTACCCCAACATCCACCCCGGCATTTTCCTGCGCCGCCCCAACCGCTTCATCGCCCATGTGGAGGTGGAGGGCGTGGAGGAGATCTGCCATGTGAAGAACACCGGCCGCTGCCGGGAACTGCTGGTCCCCGGGGCGAAGGTCTGGCTGGTGGAGAGCGACAACCCCGCCCGGAAAACCCGCTTTGATCTGGTGGCGGTGGAGAAGGTGCGGGCCGACGGCACCCTGCTGATCAACATGGATTCTCAGGCGCCCAACCACATTTTCCGGGAGTGGGCTGAGGCTGGAAACTTCCGTCCCGGGCTGAAAATCCTCCGGGGAGAAACTACTTACGGTAATTCTCGATTTGATTTCTACTGGGAGGACTCGGAAAAGCGGGGGTTTGTGGAGATCAAAGGGGTCACACTGGAACAGGACGGGGTGGTGCGCTTCCCCGATGCCCCCACGGAGCGGGGGGTAAAACATCTGGAAGAACTCATCGCCGCCAGGGCCGCAGGCTATGAGGCCGCCGTCTGCTTCATCGTCCAGATGGAGGGCATGAAGCATCTGGAGCCCAACGATGCCACCCATCCTGCCTTCGGGGATGCCCTGCGAAAGTGCGCCGCCGCGGGGGTGGAGGTCTTCGCTCTCGAGTGCGAAACAGCACCCGGGTATGTGAAGGCGGTGCGCCCGATTCCGGTAAAGCTCTAAAAAAGCTCCCCCCTTGCGGGGGAGCTGGCATTTGCGGGGCAAATGATTGAGGGGGTAAACAACAAAAAACGGACTGCTCAACGCAGTCCGTTTTTTATCGTTTTTTTCAGCGCGGCAAACTTGGGAGAGGTAGGCACCTTATACCGGCACAGCTGCTCCTTGCAGTGCCCGCACCGGAGCAGACAGTTGGAGCCGAACCAGAACCGCTCGGGGTACTTTGCGAAGCGGTACTCCCACACGACCAGTACCAGCACCGATGCCCACACCAGACTCTGGGCGTAGGGATGCCATAGAAAAACCAGCGGAACGGCCATCATCCAGCTGCCCCACGCGAAGATGCGGCAGTTGACACAGCAGCGGTTTTTCATCAGAAAGGTCTGAAAGGGGCAGAAGAACAGCACGCAGATGAGGTCGCACAGATAGTAAAAGGCGCACAGCAAAATCAGCTCGGCGGCGGAGAAAATCTTTTTCAGATAGAGGGCGCCGAACAGACCGTTGACCAGCAGCCAGACAACGGCCACCTTGATGGCGCCCTTGTTCTGTGCCCGGACGGTCTGCGCCAGCTTCTCCCGGTCAAAATTCGCCGCGGGGAGGAAGCCGGAGATATGCTGCTTCATGCACCCGGTGGTCAGCCCGCTTTTGGGGTTGAGCTGGGCCAGCATGGACACCAGTACGGCGATCCACAAAAGGCTCAGGGGCCAGAAGGTCTGCTCCCGCCGGGTGATATCCAGCAGGGACCTGTCATAGAAATAGATACCCAAAATCATCAGGAACACCGCCGACCGGAAGACAAAATCCCGGAGATAGCGGCGTGCCATGGATGTGGGCGCGGGGAGAGAAAGGGCCAAGGGAAGCATCTCCTGTTCAAAAACTTACATCTCGCGGCGGCCCTCAAGGGCGCGCATGAGGGTGGCGACATCGGCGTACTCCAGATGACTGCCCACGGGGATGCCGTAGGCCAGTCGGGTGACTTTGACGGCGAAGGGCTTGAGCAGGCGGGAGAGATACATGGCGGTTGCCTCACCCTCGGTGTCGGGGTTGGTGGCCATGATGACCTCATCCACGCCCCCGGCGGCCACACGCTCCACAAGGGACTTGATGTGCAGCTCGTCGGGGCCCACATGGTTCATGGGGGAGATGACGCCGTGGAGGACATGATAGGTGCCGGAGTACTCCCGGGAG
>JAZQVX010000255.1:0-2086 GCA_045632045.1 Lawsonibacter sp. | reverse complement strand
CTCTACCAGCTTGTCGGGGGAGAGGTCGGGGTCGATGGTTTCCTCCCCCTGAGCGGGGCGGATGATGAAATCGGTGAAGCCCATCTGCCCCAGCAGCTCGCGGCGGCGGGGGGACTGGGAGGCGAGAATGACGGTCATGGTCATCCCTCCACGCTCAGAAAGCCGCCGTCCAGCGTAGCGCTCAGATACACGGCCTCGGGATCGTTCTCGTTGCCCAGCCAGAAGGTCAGCTCACCCTCGGCGGAGAGATCCACGGCGGTGACGGCAACTTCCTCTTCGGTCTGCAGGGCGGCCTGCTCCAGGGCAAGGGCGTTCCAGTGGGCGGCGTTGGCGCACAGGGCGCGGGCGGTGGCGAAGATGGGCTCCATCTCCTCACTCTGAGGGAAGGAGCACTGAATGACATCGCCATCCAGCCAGACCAGATCGCCCTGGAAGAGATTGCTGGAGCGGTCCAGGGTGAACTCGCCCAGCCCCTCGGGGTTGACGGTGATGGGCTCCAGCTGCTTGAGCAGCAGGGGCTTCAGGGCGGCATCCATGACGGGGGAGGGCAGATCCAGCATGAGATAGGTGTTCTCACGCTCGGACTTGCGGGCCTTGACCTGGATCATGTTGTCGCGGGGGGCCAGACGGCGCAGGTGAGCCAGTAGGCGGGTGTCGGCGGCGGCCACCAGAAGGGCCTTGCCCTGCTGAGTGGGGCCATCGTCCTCATACCACGCGGTGAGACCCAGCATGGCGGGCCAGGGGCCCTCGGGGGACTGCTCCATATCGGCGGGGGTGACGCCGAAGGGGATGGCGCCGGTGATGGCGTTGAGTTCCACGGTTTCCCCGGTGAAGGGGCCGAACTTCTCGTTCAGGATATGGTTGAAGGCGCCGCTGTTTTCCTGTGCGGGTTTCTCGCCGGCGGGTTTTTCTTTCTTTTTGAACAGACCAAACATGGCCATAAAAAACAACTCCCTGTCGTAAGGTGGTTACTTGGCTCCCCCCTTGCGGGGGAGCTGTCAGCGAAGCTGACTGAGGGGGTAAATATACCGGGACATAACCCCCTCCGTCACGGCTGGCGCCGTGCCATCCCTACCCCCTTTGCCCTATGGGCATTTCCCCCTGACAGGGGGAATCGGCCCCCGCAAGGGGGGAGGTTTTCCAATTATTTTCCGGTAGACCCAAAGCCGCCGGTACCCCGGGCGGTGTCGTCCAGCTCCTCCACCATGGACACGGTGGCCTGCACCACGGGGGTGATCATGAGCTGGGCGATGCGGTCGGCGGGCTGGACGGTATAGTCGGTGTCGCCGGAGTTCTGCAGACCCACCATGATCTCGCCGCGGTAGTCGCTGTCGATGACACCCACGCAGTTGGCGGGGGCGATGCCGTGCTTGATGCCCAGACCGCTGCGGGCAAAGACCAGGGCCACATAGCCCGCGTCGGGCAGGGCGATGGCGATGCCGGTGGGGATGACCTTACGGCCACCGGCGGGGATGACCACGGCCTCGTCCATGCAGGCGTGGAGATCCATGGCGGCGGCGCCGGGGGTGGCATAGAAGGGAGCGGGGATCTCGGTCCCGATCTTGGGGGACAGAGCCTTGATTTTCAGTTCCATATGGATGTATGACTCCTTTGTAGGGGGATTGGGTCAGCCTTTTGCGGCCTTGATGAATTCCTGCACCGTTTCCACAAGACCCTCATGGGTGACGGAGCGGGGCTCGAAACGGACGATTTTGAACACCAGATCCATGATGATGCCGGTGCCGAACAGGGCGATGATGGTGCCCAGACCGATCTGACCGCCCAGCAGGAAGGCGACCAGTGCCACCGCCAGATTGAGCAGGATATTCACCCGGCCGATGGGCAGCCTGGGCAGCTTTTTGCCCAGACCCACGAGGAAAGCGTCCCGGGGGCCGCAGGACAGACCGGCCAGCATATACAGCCACTGACCCACGCAGGAAATGGCCAGCCCGACCACCAGAATGGCCAGACCGGGGAGAAATTTCGTCTGATAGGGAACCAGCTCCAGAGCGATGAACAGGTCGCTGCCCCAGCCCACCAGCAGGGCATCCAGAATGGTGCCCAGACCGATGGTTTCGTGCATCAG
>JAZQVX010000254.1:0-5466 GCA_045632045.1 Lawsonibacter sp. | reverse complement strand
GGCAGAACGACGACCTTCTTGTCCTCCACCAGATGGACGCACTGCTGTGCGGCCATGATGATGTTCTTGTTGTTGGGCAGGACATAGACGATCTCGGCGGGAGTGGCGTCCACGGCCTTGAGAATATCCTCGGTGGAGGGGTTCATGGTCTGACCGCCGCCAACCAGATTGTCGACGCCCAGATCGCGGAACACGGCCTCCAGACCCTCGCCGGCGCAGACGGAAACGAAGCCGAACTTCTTCTCGGGAGCGGCCTTCACGGGCTCGGAAGTGGTCTTGGCGGGAGCCTCACCCTTCTCGATGGCCTCCAGCTCGGCCTCCACGGCATCCAGATCGTCGGTGCTGTGGGCCTCGCGGCCGGCAGCCAGATCGTCACGCTGAGTGACCATGTTCTCGATCTTGGCCAGCTCCAGCACGCCGTACTTGGCGGACTCGTTCAGAGCATCGCCGGGGGTATCGGTGTGGACATGGACTTTAAAGGACTCGTCGTCCTCGCCGATGACCAGACTGTCACCGATGGAGTTCAGATACTCGCGGAAGGGATCCAGATCCACATCGGGATCCTTCTTGCGGACGATAAAGACGGTGTCGAAGGCGAAGGTCATGTCGTCGTCCAGGTTGGCGAAGTCGGCCTTCTCCTTGGTCTCGACGGCGTCGCCGGTGTCCTCGGGCATGGCCTCGCCGCGCAGCTCGGAGAGCATACCCTCCAGAATGACCAGGAAGCCCTTGCCGCCTGCGTCCACGACGCCGGCCTTCTTCAGCACGGGGTTCATGTTGACGGTCTCGGCCAGAGCGTTATAGCCCTCCTTGATGGCGGCCTCCAGCACATACTCCACGGAGGAATCCTCCCGGGCGGCGCCGGCAGCGTGGGCGGCGGCCAGACGGGAGACGGACAGGATGGTGCCCTCGGCGGGCGTCATGACGGCCTTGTAGGCGGCGGCCACGCCGAAGTCCAGGGCGATGGCCAGATCGCGGCCGTCCATGGTCTGCTTATCCTTCAGGGCCTTGGAGACACCGCGGAACAGCAGGGACAGGATAACACCGGAGTTACCGCGGGCACCGCGCAGCAGAGCGGAGGCGGTGGCCTTGGCGGCGGCATCGACGGTGTCGAAGCTCTTCTTCTTCATCTCGGTGGCGGCGGCAGAGAAAGTCAAAGACATGTTGGTGCCGGTATCGCCGTCGGGAACGGGGAAGACATTCAGATCGTTGATAGGCTGCTTGAGGTAGTTGATTTTGGCGGCACCATGGATCACCATTCGCTGAAACAGGGCCGCATCGACAGTTTTAACCATAACGGGCAAAGTCCTTTCTTTGAATGGTTAGAAGCGCATGGAATCCACGCAGACATCTACGGAAGCGACCTCCACGCCGGTGGCAGTGCTGACCACATAGCGCACCTCGCTCATGATGGAGCGGCAAACGGCCATCAGATTGACGCCGTTTTCCACGATGATGTGCAGCTCAATGGAGACGGTACCGTCCTCATTGTAATATACTTTGACGCCCTTGGACATGGACTCACGCTTGAGCAGATGCACCAGACCGTCGGTTTTGGAGCGGACCGCCATACCCTTCACGCCGTAGCAGTTGGTGGCAGCACTGCCGGTGATGGCAGTGAAGACATCGGCGCTGATGCGGATCTCGCCCAGTTCGTTTTGCAGTTTCATAGGTTATTACCTTCCTTTCACTGAGGATAGGGAAAATTTTATATAACGATACATTGTCATTGTATTCGATTTTCCCGAAAAAAACAAGGGGGAATTATGGCCAAATGGAAATGGGACGGATTTTCTCCCGAAAGCCCGGTTTCGACGGCTATTTTCCAAAAACTGGAATATAATGGCAGGCACACAAATGGGAAACTATCCGCGGGAGGACGAGAACATGACAGGAAAACAGAGCAGACAGCAAGGCTCGGAGCGTATCAGGGAAAAATTGCGGCGGGACACCGTGTTTTTCAGTACCGCCGTGCTGGAGTGGGGGGTACACAGCTGTATCCGGCTGCTGTTGGCGGCGGTTTTGTCCGGGGTGGTGATCTTCGGGGACAGAGCACCCCTGGGGGTGGCGCTGACGGCGGCCTCCGGGGCGGGGATCCTCGGCGGGGCCGCGGTGCTGGGTGCCTGTCTGGGCAGTCTGTGCCAGCTGGAGCTGGGGGAGGGCCTGCGCTATGCCTCGGCATCGCTGCTGACCTATGCCGCCGCCTTTGCCTTTTACGACATCAAGCCCCTGCGCAAAGCGTGGACACTCCCGGTGACTGCCGGTGCGGCCATCGTATTTACGGCACTGGCGGCCCACACCAGACTGCCGTGGACCCCCGGGGAGCAGATCGGACTGCTGCTGGAGCTGGCGGTGACGGTGGGAGCGGTCTGGTGCTTCCGGGCGGCACTGCGTTTTCCCGGGGAACTGTCCAGAGGAATGGGGCGGGAACAGCGGGGAGGACTTCTGGTGCTGCTCGGCGCTCTGCTGGCGGCGCTGGAGCCGCTGCGTATTCTGGGGCTGTCGTTGGGCCGGAGTCTGGCGGGGGCGGCTGTTCTGCGGGCGGCATGGCTGGGAGGAGGCGCCACCGGAGCCGTATGGGGCGCGGTGCTGGGCATGGGACTGGATCTGACAGGGGAGAGGGGGCTGTCCCGGACGGCGATCTTTACCCTCGGAGCCCTGTGGGCGGGGGCGTGGGAGAAGCGAAAATACCGGGTGGCGTCCGCTCTGCCGTGGAGTCTGAGTATCTGTGCCGCCGCCCTGTGGTGGGGAGAACTGCGGGAGGGACTGCTCTGCGCGGGGGAGGGTGTCCTGTCGGCCCTGTTGTTTCTCGCGGTGCCCGTGGGGGTCCTGCGCCGGGGAGAGGGAATGCTCAACCTATATAATATAGGTATGCTGCGTGATCCCGGTGGTGTGGAGCGTGCCCGGGAGCGGCTGACCGCCGCGGCGGGAGCCTACGCCACCCTCTGCCGGACCCTGAAGGACAGTCTTCGTCCCCCGGAAAATGACGGGGACATCTCGGTGGTCTTTGAACGGACGGCGGATGGGATATGCCGGGGCTGTACCAACCGGGAACTGTGCTGGCAGCGAGAGTACGCCGCCACCTTCGGGGCCCTCAACGATGCCACTCCCGCCATGGTGAAGCGGGGGCGGCTCCGGGGGGAGGACCTCCCGGCCTTTTTCGCCCACCGGTGCATCCATCTGCCTGATTTCCTGTCGGGAGTCAACGAGGAACTGACCGCCCTCTTCTGCCGCCGCCAGTACAAGGCCCGCATCCGGGAGAATCGGGAAACGGTCTGCCGCCAGTATGACCAGCTGTCGGCCCTGCTGTGGGAAACAGCGGAGGAGCTGAATGCGGAACTGATCCCCGATCCGGCCTTGAGCAAGACTCTGCGCCGCTGGGTGGGACAGCGGGGGCTGCATGTGGAGCTGACCGCCTTCCGGGACAGCCGGGGGCTGCTCCGGGTGCGCTTCGAGGGGAAGGATGCCCTCCACTGTGCCGGGAAGCAGTCCGTCGCGGAGTTATCCGCGGCGGCGGGGAAGAGCCTGCGGCTGGAGCGGGAGGGGGAGGACTGGGTCGCGCTGGTGGAGGAGGAGCCCTTCAAGGCGCTGGCCGGGGTGGCCTCCCGGAAAAAAGACGGAGAAACGGTGAGCGGAGATGCGGGGACCTATTTCAAACGCCCCGACGGCAGGGTCTATCTCCTGCTCTGCGACGGAATGGGCAGCGGAGATGGGGCCAATCGGGAAAGTACCCTGGCGGTCAATCTGCTGGAGGAGTTTCTCATGACCGGCATCCCCGCCGATCAGGCCCTGCAGACCCTTGCCTCCGCCCTGGCCCTCCGGGGGGAGGAACTGGGCGGTTTCACCACGGTGGATCTGCTGGAGGTGGATCTGTTCACCGGGGAGAGCGTCCTGTATAAAATGGGGGCGGCTCCCACTTACATCCGACAGGGGGAGAGTGTGCGCCGCCTGTCCGGGACAGCACTGCCCGCGGGGCTGGCAGACAACGGCGGGGAGGGCGTGGACCGCTTTGCGCTGTGCCTGTCGCCGGGGGACTGTGTCCTCATGGTCAGCGATGGGGTGTGTCCGTCGGATGAGGACAGCTGGCTCATGGAGGACCTCCGAAAGTTCGGAAACGGAAGCCCCCGGGAGCTGGCGGCGCGGCTGGTTGCCCGCGGCGGCACACAGGCCACCGATGACCGGACGGCGCTGGTGGTCAGACTGGAAAAAAGGTAGATAATTCGGTTTACATAACGACAAAATGCAAGGAAAAAACTGTTTTTTTAACGAAAACTTAATGTTGAAGCAGTGTTTTAGTCCTGTAAATGTGGCAAAATAAGGGAAGATAGAGGGAAAAACTGCACAAATATGCAAAAAGTAGAAAAAGTATTTGTGGGCAAAACGCTAAACGCTTGCGTTTCTTTATTCAGTGTGCTAAAATTGGCGGAGCATAACAAGCGTGTTCCTATCCCGCTGGACGGTATTACCACAGCGGTCAGCGGGACCCATTGAATGCCAACGCAACAACTCAATTATTAGTGAGGAGGGAAAACAAAATGTACAAAGTAGACCTGAACAGCGATCTGGGTGAGAGCTTCGGCGCTTATACCATCGGTATGGACGAGGCCGTTATCGCCCACATCTCTTCCGCCAACATCGCTTGCGGCTATCATGCCGGCGATCCTCTGGTCATGGATAAGACCATTGCCGCCGCCAAGGCTGCCGGTGTTGCCGTCGGTGCCCATCCCGGTCATCCCGATCTGATCGGCTTCGGTCGCCGCAACATGGCTTGCTCCCCCAAGGAGGTCAAGGCCTTCGTGAAGTACCAGCTGGGTGCTATCATGGCCTTCTGCACCGCCCATGGTGTGAAGCTGCAGCACTGCAAGCCCCACGGTGCTCTGTATAACCAGGCCGCCAAGGATATGGATCTGGCCATGGCTATCGCAGAGGCTATCGCAGAGGTCGACAAGGACATCATCCTGATGGGTCTGGCCGGCAGCAAGATGCTGGAGGCCGGTAAGGCCTGCGGCCTGCGCGTCGCCAGCGAGGTTTTCGCTGACCGTGCTTATCAGGCCGACGGTTCTCTGGTGCCCCGCAGCAAGCCCGGCGCCGTGATCCACGACAAGGATGAGGCCATTGCCCGCACCATCCGCATGGTCACCGAGGGTAAGGTGACCGCCATCACCGGCGAAGAGGTCTCCATCGACGCTCACTCCATCTGCGTCCATGGTGACAACCCCTCTGCTGTGGAGTTCGTCAAGAACATCCGCGAGAGACTGCAGGCCGAGGGCGTGACCATCGCTCCCATCGAAGAGATCGTCTGATCTCCCTGCACCCAAGGGTCTGTGTGTGATCCACCAAAAATTTGGAGGTAAAAATTTATGAGTAACAACGCTCCTGCTAAGAAGGCCAGCGCTTCCGTTCTGTTCGGCGCCGCCTTCCTGATGGCTACTTCCGCCATCGGCCCCGGCTTCCTGACCCAGACTTCTA
>JAZQVX010000253.1:0-4022 GCA_045632045.1 Lawsonibacter sp. | reverse complement strand
GGGTGCTGGCATCCTCCTCCATCTGCCACTGCCATGTGCGGGCCCGGTCGGTGACCCGGGCAGTCTCGGAGAAGATGAGGCAGGCATCGGGGGGGAAATATTCCACCGCGGTGTGCTCCCCGGGGCAGATGAGGGGAAGATAGCGGTCGGGTGCGGGGAGTCTGCCCTCCCGGACGGCCTCCCGATCCCGCTCCAGATTGGCGGCCAGATCCTTCAGACCCTCCCGGGTGGCCTTGGCGGCCAGCTTCTGGAGCTGTTTGTCCAGTCCCGCCAGACCGCCGGGGGCGGTATGGGGCAGAACCTCCGCCGCGGGCAGGATGGTGACGGTGTCCACATTCTCGGTGCGGCGCTGGGAGGCGGGGTCGAAGTAACCCATGGCGTCCACCTCGTCGCCGAAGAACTCCACACGCACCGGCTGCTCCCAGCCGGGGGCAAAGACATCCAGAATGCCGCCGCGCAGGGCGAACTGGCCCACGCCCTCCACCTGGTGACAGCGGGAATAGCCCGCCCGGGCGAGGGCCTCGGTGAGGTCATTGAGTTCCGCCACGCCCCCCACGGAAAGGGTCAGGCGGCAGGAATCCAGTGTGTCAGGGGACAGGGTGGGCTGCATGAGCGCCTCCACCGTGGCGATGAGGACGGGCACCTCTCCCCTGCTCAGCGCGTCCATGAGCCCCAGACGCTTCTGCTCCCACTGGTGGGACAGGGCGGCGGAACGGTGGAAGGTGAAGGGGCGGCTGAGGAAGGTGGGAACTTCCCGCTCCAACAGGGCAGACAGGTCCCGGGCCAGGCGCTGGGCCTCCCCCTCGTCGGCACAGACCAGGACCACCGGCTGCCCGGTGATCTGATGGAGTCCCGCGGCGATATGGGCTCTGTGAACCGCCGCTACACCGGACAGCACGGCGGGGCAGGCTCCCCCCTCAATGGCGGCGCAGAGCTGTCCAAACTCCGGCAGAGCGCCGATGGCGCCGGTGAGGATGTTCATATTCATGGCGTTCTGCCCTCCCTTGTCAATACGGTTTTGTAGGGGGCGATGTCCTCATCGCCCCGCTTCGTCCATACGATCCTGTTTGGGCCGATGAGGGCATCGGCCCCTACTCACAAAAGTTCAGCCATTAAACTTATTCATGCCCTTCTCGATGCCCTCTTTGATGATACACTCGATGGCATCGGCGGCACGCTTGACGCTCTTGTCGATGTTCTTCTTGTCCTCGCCCACGAAATGGCCCAGCACCCAGTCAGCCATGTCGTAATCGGGGTGGGGCTTTTCGCCCACACCCACCCGGACACGGGGGAACTGGTCGGTGCCGAGGTGCTGGATGAGGCTCTTCAGGCCGTTATGGCCGCCGGCAGAGCCGCCCTTGCGGATGCGCAGCTTGCCCACAGCCAGAGCGGTGTCGTCGGACACCACCAGCACATGGTCGGCGGGGATTTTATAGAAGTCGGCGGCCGGGCGGGCGGCCTCGCCGGAGAGATTCATATAGGTGATGGGCTTCATGACCAGCACCTTTTCCCCGGAAATGGTCAGGGTATTGGTCAGAGCCTTGAACTTCAGCTTCTGGATGGGGAGGCGGGCACGCTCGGCCAGCTCATCGGCCACCATGAAGCCAACATTATGGCGGGTGTTCTCATACTGGTCGCCGGGGTTGCCCAGGCAGACCAGCAGCCAGGAGGCGCCGCCGCTGCTTTTTCCAAACATATTCTTTACCTCGTTCAAACAGTCCAAACAGGGGCGGGTAGAATCTACCCGCCCCTTTAATTGGTTGATATGACCTGCGAAAAGCCCTCCGCAGGAGTTCGCGTCCGCAGACGCGAATCAATTTTAATCATTTTTTCTGACGACATGCGCGTCAGAAAAAATTCTTCACGCAATCCCCCTCAAAACAAAGCGAACGCTTTGTTTTGAATCAGGTGAACAGGGGGGAAACTGCGGTCTCGGTGTAGATGTGGCTGATGGCCTCGGCAAACAGGTGGGCCACGGACAGATACTTGATCTTCTCACAGCCGCCATCCTTGTGGGGGATGGTGTCCAGGAAGATGACCTCGTCCAGAGCGCTCTCGGTGATGCGCTTGATGGCGGGGCCGGACAGAACTCCGTGGGAGGCGCAGGCGGTGACGGACTTGCCGCCGCCGATGTCCACCAGAGCCTTGGCGGCGTGGCACAGAGAACCGCCGGTATCGACCATGTCGTCCAGCAGGATGACATGCTTGTCCTTCACATCGCCGATGATGTTCATAACCTCAGAGGAGTTGGCCTTCTGACGGCGCTTGTCCACGATGGCCATGGGCATATCCAGCTTCTGAGCGAAAGCGCGGGCGCGGGTCACGGAACCGACATCGGGAGAAACCACCATGGTGTCGGCGTGGACGGCGGCGTACTTGCGGATGAAGTGATCCACGAAGATGGGGGAACCCAGCAGGTTGTCCACAGGGATGTCGAAGAAGCCCTGGATCTGGTTGGCGTGCAGGTCCATGGTCAGAACGCGGTCAGCGCCGGCCTTGGTGATCAGGTTGGCAACCAGCTTGGCGGAGATGGGATCGCGGGCCTTGGCCTTGCGGTCCTGACGGGCGTAGCCGAAGTAGGGGATGACGGCGGTGATGCGGCCGGCGGAAGCACGGCGCAGAGCGTCGATCATGATCAGCAGCTCCATCAGAGCGTCGTTGACGGTGCCGTGACGGACGACATTGCCGTCGGCGTCCTTCACATCAAAAGAGCAGGTAGACTGAACCACGAACACATCGGCGCCGCGAACGGTCTCATACACGGAGGCGAAGTTCTCGCCGTCGGCGAAGGAGCCGACCTCACAGGTGCCCAGGGGAATGCCCAGATGCTTGCAGATGTCCTTTGCCAGCTGAGGGTTGGAGTTGCCGGTAAAGACTTTGATACCTCTGCTATGTCCAATCATTTCTTTGTATCCTCCCTAAATCTTGCGAAGGCCCGCGGGACGCGGCGCTCTCGCTGTCATTTCCTTTTCGCCCAAAAGGGCGTTCCTATACACTTGCATCATACCAGCTTTTCTCAGCGGTGACAAGGACATTTTCTTCCAATTCCGAAATTTTCGGTATTTTTCGGAGAATTGTGAACACGCCCGCCCCAATTCTCCTGAAAGAATCTTCAGGTGCGGATGTGACCCTCGCCCCGCACCACATATTTGAAGGTGCAAAGCTCTGCCAGACCCAGAGGTCCCCGGGCATGGAGCTTCTGGGTGGAAATGCCCATTTCACAGCCCAGACCGAACTGGCCGCCGTCTGTGAAGCGGGTGGAGGCGTTGATATAGACCGCGGCGGAGTCCACTCCGGCGGCGAAGGCCCGCTGGGCATTCTCATCGGCGGTGATGATGGCCTCGGAGTGGCCGGTGGAGTGGGCGGCGATGTGGGTCATGGCCTGCTGCACATCCTTCACGATGCCCACAGCCAGCACATAGTCCAGAAATTCGGTGTCGAAGTCCTGCTCCCCGGCGGGCGTGCCCTCGGTGAGCTTGGCGGCAGTTTCGTCCAGACGCAGCTGGACAGGGGGCTTGCCCTCGGCGGAGCGGTCGTCCACCAGACGCTGCTTCAGCCTGGGCAGGAATTCAGAGGCGATGTCCTCCTGCACCAGACAGACCTCACAGGCGTTGCACACGCTGGGACGGCTGCACTTGGCGTTTTCCAGAATATCCAGCGCCATGTCCTGATCGGCGGTCTTGTCCACATAGATGTGGCAGATGCCGGTGCCCGTCTCCAGCACGGGGACTGTGGCGTTGTCCACGCAGGCCCGGATGAGGCCCTTGCCCCCTCGGGGGATGAGCAGATCCACATACCCTCTGGCGGTCATGAGCTCAGCGGCGGAGGCCCGGGTGGTGTCCTCCACCAGCTGCAGCGCCTCGGCGGGCAGACCCACCTGTGCCAGTCCCTCCTTCAGGGCGTCCACGATGGCGGCGGCGGAGCGGTGAGCCTCCTTGCCTCCACGCAGGACGCAGGCGGAGCCGGCCTTCAGGGCCAGGGCCGCGGCGTCGGAGGTGACATTGGGGCGGGACTCATAGATG
>JAZQVX010000252.1:0-3081 GCA_045632045.1 Lawsonibacter sp. | reverse complement strand
TCCAGAGTGGTGACCTGGAACATCTCGCCGGCGCCCTCACAGTCGGAACCGGTGATGATGGGGGTGTGGACATAGACGAAGCCGTTCTCCTGGAAGAAGCAGTGGACGGCATGGGCGGCCACGGAGCGCACGCGGAAAGCGGCGGAGAACAGGTTGGTGCGGGGGCGCAGATGCTGGATGGTGCGCAGGAACTCCACGCTGTGGCGCTTCTTCTGCAGGGGGTAATCGGGGGTGGAGGGGCCCTCCACGGCGATGGAGTCGGCCTTGATCTCCAGAGGCTGCTTGGCGCCGGGAGTCAGCACCACGGTGCCGTTGACGATCAGGGCGGCGCCAACATTCTGAGAGGCGATCTCCTTATAGTTGCTCAGGACATTGGCGTCCATGACGATCTGCAGGTTTTTAAAGCAGGAACCGTCGTTGAGCTCGATGAAGCCGAAGGTCTTCATGTCACGGATGGTACGGGCCCAGCCCATGACGGTGATGTTCTGACCGCCCAGAGCATCCTGGTCGGCGAAAATAGAAGCAATAGTCTTGCGATCCATAGTTAGTTCACTCCAAATCTGAAAATGGGTTTGTGGAAGAATAGGGTTATTATACAGCGGTTTTTCTCACTTTACAAGAAATTTCTCTCCCGCTGAGGGGATTTCAGGTTAAATTTCAATCTTATGGGCGTGGCTCATGTGCATCTGGGTATACATGATGACCTTGTCGCCCTCCAGCAGGACAAAGTCGCCGTTGGGGATCAGGGCTCTGCTGCCGCGCTTGATCATGATGATCAGAGTCTGGCGGGAGATGTCCAGATCACGGATGCGCAGACCGTTCCAGGGATTGTGCTTTTTCAGCACCAGCTCCTTCAGGTCGATACGGACATCGGAGCCGAAGGACTCTGCGGCCAGCACCATGGTATCGCCGTCCTCCAGTACGGTGCTTCCGCGGGGAGCGATGATTCTGCCGTCGCGCTGAATGGCGGCGGCGATGACGCCTGCGGGCAGTCCCAGATCCATGACTTTCATGCCGTTCCACTTATCCGTGACGGAAATATGGACTTTGATGAAGTTGACATCGGCCTCCTGGGCGTATTCGCTCATGCGCTTGAGGCGGGAATACTGGTCAACGAAACCTGCGGAGATAATACCGGTGGGGATGGCCACCATGCCCACACCGAGGAATGTAATGACGATACTGAAGATCTTGCCCACATCGGTGACAGGGTAGATGTCACCATAGCCGATGGTCAGCAGGGTGGACACTGCCCACCACATACCGGAGAAGGCATTGGTGAACACAGTGGGCTGGGCTTCATGCTCCAGCGAGTACATGCACAGGCTGGATGCCACCATGAGGATCACGATGATGAACACGGAGGAGATCAGCTGCTGACGCTTGCTGTCGATAACCTCGCTGATGACATTGAAGGAGTCATAGTAGGCGTTGATGCGAAACAGACGGAAAAAGCGCATCACGCGGAACAGACGGAAAGCGGCGGCGCCGGAGGGGAAGAAGACAGGCAGATAATAGGGCAGGAAGGACAGGATGTCCACGATGCCGCTGAAGGAGAAGATGTAAGCCCGCAGCGCCCGGAATTCTGATTTTTTGGGATAGCGGTACTTGGCCGTCCACAGTCGCAGACAGTAGTCCACGGCGAAGAAGGCCACGGTCAGAGCCTCGATGGACAGCAGCAGGGCGGCATGTTCGCTTCGGATACTTTCGAAAGTATAGAGGATGCTGACGATCAGGTTGATGACGATGGAGGCCATATTGACTACATCGTATGCACGGCTGACATGATCCTCGGGTGCGCCGATCTCAATGATCTCAAAGACCCGCTGACGGCGGGAACCGGAGGCGGGGGAAGCTGACATAGGATCACTCCCAAAGGAATTTGTTGGACAGGGTCAGTGCTGGCGGCGGAACTGAGAAACGATCTCGTTCATCTCGTCCCAGTGGGCCTCCATATCCTCCACCAGCTTGAACTGGGTGCGGCAGCGGTCCAGATTCTGACCAGGGCGCTGGGTATGGAAGTAGGTATCACCGAGGAGATAGTCGGTCAGGAAACGGATGCCGCATTCCAGTGTCATCAGGCGTGCGCCCCAGGGCATATAGGCCACCTCGGCATCGGTGAGAGAACCGCCGGCGCCTTCCAGAAAACCTCTGGTATAGGCGGCGAACATCTCCAGATCCAGATACATTTTGGACAGATCCTGCTCGTCCTCAGCGCAGTGGTTGGCGCCGAAGCGGATGGAGTCGCCAAAGTCATTGATGGACAGACCGGGCATGACGGTGTCCAGATCGATGACGCACACGCCCTCGCCGGTAATGGGATCTATGAGAACATTGTTCAGCTTGGTGTCGTTGTGGGTCACGCGCAGGGGGAGGATGCCCTCGCGCTGAGCTTTCATGACCACGGAGCAGTCGTCCTCCCGGGAGAGGGCGAAGTCGATCTCCTTCCGGCACAGCTTCGCGCGGTCCAGAGGATCGGTTGCCACGGCGTGCTTGAGCTTGGCCAGGCGATCCTCGGTGTCGTGGAAGTGGGGGATGGTTTCATACAGGGTATCGGCGGGATATTCCGCCAGCATACTCTGGAAGCGGCCGAAGGCACGGCCCGAAGCGGCAAAGATGGCGGGAGTCTCTGCGGTGTCATAGCAGCTGATATTGTCGATGAAGGGATAGGCACGCCAAGCGTTGCCGCAGCTGTCGGTGTAATAGGTCTGACCGTCGCGGGTGCGCATGAAGGCCATGGATTCCCGGGCGGGATTGCCGCCCTGACTGCGGATCTGCCGTCCCAGATACTCGGACACGCCCATGATGTTGGACATGACCTCGTCGGGATGCTTGAAGGCCACGGAGCTCAGCCGCTGAAGGATATAGTGACCCTCAGCGTCGGACGGTGCCCGGGTGTGGAGCAGGAATGTGTCATTGACATGACCGCCACCGTAGCGCTGGGTGGACAGAATGGGGCCGCCAAAGTCAAAGGCTTCCAGAACTTCGGGAAGCAGCTGTTCAGCAGTAGCAACAGACATAGGAAAGACTCCTTATATAAAAAAGAACATACGATTCAACAATACCATTATAACAAGAGAA
>JAZQVX010000251.1:0-4862 GCA_045632045.1 Lawsonibacter sp. | reverse complement strand
AAACCTGTATCTCGAAAGAGGTACAGGTTTTTTCTTTTTCTGAAAGAACGCGAACTCAAGGCCTCTTGCTGCGCGAAGCGCAGACATAATCCCGGCCTTGGGCACCAAGGCGCTTGCGCCGGGTGCCTTGAGTTCGAATCTCAACACTCGGATCAAAACCTGTATCTCGAAAGAGGTGCAGATTTTTTATGTGTGGTCGGCAGGGGAGAATGTAAGACCCCCGGGATCCCGAAGGGAATCCGGGGGGTTATCATTTAGAAAGCAGGGGAGTCAATTACTTGACCATGGAAGCGACCTCGGCAGCGAAGTCGTCAGCCTTCTTCTCGATGCCCTCGCCCTTCTCGAAACGGACAGCGTCAACGAAGGTGACATTGCCGCCCAGCTTCTTGGCGGTAGCAGCGATGTACTTCTCGACGGAGAAGTCGCCGTCCTTAACGAACTCCTGCTGCAGCAGGCAGTTCTCGACATAGAACTTGTTCAGCTTACCGACAACGATCTTCTCGATAACCTGCTCGGGCTTGTTGGCCATCTTGGGGTCAGCGGCCATCTGAGCCATCATGATCTTCTTCTCCTCGTCCAGAACCTCCTGAGAGACCTGGGACTTGTCCCAGAAACGGGGGTTCAGAGCAGCGATCTGCATGGCGACGTCCTTACCGATCTCGGTAGCGTCGATGTCACCCTCAACCTTCAGGTTGACCAGAACGCCGATCTTGCCGCCGGCGTGGATGTAGGAAACAGAAGTGTTCTCGGCGAACAGGTGGAAGCGGCGAACCTTGATGTTCTCACCGATGACCTGGATCATCTCGGTCTGCTTGTCAGCGACCTTGACATCGGAACCGGCGTAGGTGCACTCCATCAGAGTGTCCAGATCGGCGGGCTTGTTGGCCACGACGGTAGCGGCAACACCCTTGACGAAGTCGACGAACTTATCGTTCTTAGCAACGAAGTCGGTCTCGGCGTTAACCTCGACAACGACACCCATGCCGTCGACGACATCAGCGTAAGCCATACCCTCGGCGGCGATACGGCCGGCCTTCTTGGTGGCGGTAGCCAGACCCTTCTCACGCAGGAACTCGATAGCCTTATCGAAGTCACCCTCGGTAGCGGTCAGAGCCTTCTTGCAGTCCATCATGCCGACGCCAGTCATCTCGCGCAGCTTCTGAACATCCTTAGCGGAAATAGCCATTTTCATTACCTCCAAAATAAATTTAGATTTGGAATTGGAAATTAAAACAGCGCCTGCCCGCGCGGGCGGGCGCTGTCAATGCCGTGGTAGGGGAGTGGATTACTCGGCCTCAACAGCGGCGGCCTGATCCTGGCCCTGCTTGCCCTCCTGGATGGCGTTAGCCATGACAGAGGAGATCAGCTTGATGGCGCGGATAGCGTCGTCGTTGCCGGGGATGACATAATCGACCTCGTCGGGATCGCAGTTGGTGTCGACGATGGCGACAATGGGGATGTTCAGCTTGCGGGCCTCGTTGATGGCGTTGCGCTCCTTGCGGGGGTCAACGACGAACAGAGCGCCGGGCAGCTTCTTCATCTCGGTGACACCACCCAGATACTTCTCCAGCTTCTCGATCTCGCCAATGTGCTTCATGACTTCCTTCTTGGGCAGCATGTCGAAGGTGCCGTCCTCCTGCATCTTCTTCAGCTGGTTCAGACGCTCAACACGACCACGCATGGTCTTGAAGTTGGTCAGCATACCGCCCAGCCAACGAGCGTTGACCCAGTACATACCGACGCGGCCGGCCTCTTCCTTGATGGCCTCCTGAGCCTGCTTCTTGGTGCCGACGAACAGGATGGTCTCACCCTTCTCGCCCAGCTCGCGAACGAAGTTGTAAGCCTCTTCCAGCTTCTTCACGGTGTTCTGCAGGTCAATGATATAGATACCATTGCGCTCGGTGTAGATGTAGGTGGCCATCTTGGGGTTCCAACGACGGGTCTGGTGACCGAAGTGAACGCCGGCCTCCAGCAGCTGCTTCATAGATACGACTGCCATGTTTGTTTTCCTCCTAATTATTTCAGTTAATTCTTCTGGGGGCTTCATATTCGCCGCCAACCGCACCGAATTTCTCGGTGGGGCACCCGGCAGAGAATCCGCACTCCCACGCATAATGCTCTGGTATTTTAACATAGGTTAAATATGATTGCAAGCTTTTTTTCAAAATAAAATTGGAAATTTTGGGATAGAAAGCGGTAAAATTGAAAAAAGGAGTGGGATGGCTGTGTCGATGGAACTGGTGCTGGAGGGCGGCGGAAAAATGCGGGTCTGGGAGGACTCCGGGCGGGTGTTTTTTCGCTGTGAGCGGGAAGTGAGCGGAGAGGGTATATATAAGGTATGGATCCGGGGAGACGGAGGGGAGATGCTGCTGGGGACGCTGGCTCCGGAGGGGAACCGACTGGTGCTGGGAAGGGCAGTATGGCAGATGGAACTGCGCCGCAGCGGATGCTGGCCCCTTCGGGGCGGGAAGTGCGCTCTGGCAGTACCCTTTGGGAACCGTGGGAACGATGGCTGGTACTGGGAGGACAACCCGGCGCGGCTCGTGGATGAGGAAACAGCCGGTCTGGGGGAATGGAGAAGAATGCTGGCCCGGAGGCAGAGCGATGGGGTGGAGCTGGCGATTCCCTGGCGCAGGGAGGAACCCATTCCACTCAGTGCCCTGTTCTGTCTGGCACAGCCGGAACAGGTCAGGGGGGAGCTGTGTCTGGTGTGGAAATTTGACCCGCAGGGCAGACCCTGTGTACCCGGGCAGAAGAAGGAGAAGACAAAGTAGGGCAAGATACAGCAGAAAAAAGGGATAAAAATTCCGTCCGGGGGACTTGCTTTCTGTCGGAAGTTATAATAGAATAAAGTGAGTATTACCATGGCATTTCGGGGAGAAGTCCCGATCTGTGTCCAGATACGAAATGCACCATCTTATGAGTGGAGGTCTGCAATATGAGAAAAGTTCAGTTTACCGAGACTGTTCTGCGCGATGCCAACCAGTCTCTGATTGCTACTCGTCTGCCTTACAGCAAGTTTGAGCCCATTCTGGAGACCATGGACAAGGCCGGTTACTATTCCGCCGAGGTCTGGGGCGGCGCCACCTTTGATGTCTGCCTGCGTTATCTGCAGGAAGATCCCTGGGAGCGTCTGCGCAAGATTCGCGCAAAGATGCCCAACACCAAGCTGCAGATGCTGCTGCGTGGTCAGAACATTCTGGGTTATAAGCATTATCCCGATGATGTGGTCCGTAAGTTTGTGGAGCATTCCGTTAAGAACGGTATTGATATCATTCGTATCTTTGACGCTCTGAACGATGTCCGCAATCTGGAGGTCGCCATTGACGAGGCTGTGAAGCAGGGTGCCCACGCGTCCGGTACCATCTCCTTCACCAGCAGCCCTGTCCACACCCAGGATACCTTCGTGGGTATGGTCAAGGACCTGAAGAGCATGGGTGCTTCCTCTATCTGTATCAAGGATATGGCCGGTATCATGGGTCCCAAGGAGGCTTATGATCTGGTTTCCGCCATCAAGGACGCCGAGCCCGATATGCCTCTGGTTATCCACACCCACTGCACCACTGGTCTGGCCTTCATGACCTGTATGAAGTCCGTGGAAGCCGGTGCCGATGTGCTGGATACCGCAATTTCGCCCATGTCCGGCGGTACCGCCCAGCCCGCTACCGAAACTCTGGCCTACACCCTGCGTGAGATGGGCTATCAGGTGGATCTGGATGACAAGATCCTGACCCAGATGGCTGACTTCTTCAAGGGTGTCCGCGCCGAGTTCCTGGCTGACGGTACTTTGGATCCCATCTCCATGGCCACCGATACCCAGTGTCTGAACTATCAGATCCCCGGCGGCATGCTGTCCAACCTGATCTCTCAGCTGAAGATGATGAACTCCATCCACAAGCTGGATGAGGCCCTGCTGGAGACTCCCAAGGTCCGCGCCGACCTGGGTTATCCTCCTCTGGTCACTCCCACCAGCCAGCTGGTCGGTTCTCAGGCTGTGCAGAATGTTCTGGCCGGTGAGCGCTATAAGGTGGTCGGCAAGGAGATCAAGGCTTACTGCCGTGGTGAGTACGGTCGTACTCCCGCCCCCATCAACCCCGAGATTCAGAAGAAGATTCTGGGCAATACCCCCGTGGTCGAGGGCCGTTTCGCCGACACTCTGGAGCCTCAGTTTGAGAAGACTAAGGCTGAGCTGGCCGGCATCGCCCAGTCCGACGAGGATGTCCTGTCTTACATCGCATTCCCCCAGGTGGCCAAGGCCTTCTTTGAAGACCGCGCTGCCGGTTTCCCCAAGAAGGAGGCTCCCAAGAAGGAAGCTCCCAAGCAGGAGGCTCCCAAGGCCGCACCTGAGAAAAATATTGTCAAGGAGGCAACCCCCGTGTCCAACAACATCACCGCATCTCTGCCTGAGTGGCAGGGCCATGTCTACTACACCAATGTCGCCGCTCCCGCCGGCGATGGCTACACCACCCGCGCTATCCAGCCCTTCGCTGCCAGCTATCAGCCCCCCCACCTGAACATGGGTGGCAACCGTGACTGCACCGGCACCTACACCATCACCATCAACGGCAAGGCCTATGATGTCTGCGTTGAGAAGGCCGGCACTGCTGCCGCTCCCGCCGCTCCTGTGGCCCCTGTGGCTGCTGCCCCCGTGGCCGCTCCCGCTCCCGTGGCTGCCCCTGCTCCTGTGGCTGCTCCCCCTCCTGCCGCCGCTCCCGCTCCCACCGCAGCCCCCGCTGCTGTCGCTGCCGGTGAGACCGCCGTCAACAGCCCCATGCCCGGCAATGTCTTCAAGGTCGAGTGCAAGGTTGGCGATTCCGTCAACGCTGGTGATGTTCTGGTCGTTCTGGAGGCCATGAAGATGG
>JAZQVX010000250.1:0-4396 GCA_045632045.1 Lawsonibacter sp. | reverse complement strand
AAGCAGGGGAGTGGCCCCAAGGTCATGTTTGCTGCCCACATGGACTCCATCGGCTTTATCGTGACCCATATTGAGAAGGAAGGCTTCCTGCGGGTGGGCCGCGTCGGCGGTATCCGTCCTCAGGAGATTGCCTTTACCCCTGTTCGCTTCAAGAACGGTACCAAGGGTGTTATCGTGCCCGAGGAAAAGGCTGAATTCGGCAAGCTGAAGCTGGACGAGTGTTATATCGACATCGGTGCCAAGAGCGACGAAGAGGCCAGAAAGCTGGTTCGCGTGGGTGATACCGCCATCTACGATACTGCTGTAAATTGCATGGGTAGTAAAGTGGTTTCCCCTTATATGGATAACCGCGTTTCCTGCGCTGTTCTGCTCGCTGCGCTGGAGCAGATGCCTGCCGAGTGTCCCAATGATGTCTACTTTGTCTTTACTGTTCAGGAGGAAGTCGGCATCCGCGGAGCCCGTACCGCTGCCTACGCCGTGGATCCCGATTTCGGCGTTGCTGTGGATGTCACAGATGTGGATGATACCCCCGGTTCCGATAAGAATGGAACCGTGCAGCTGGGCAAGGGTGCCGCCATCAAGGTGATGGACTCCTCTGTGATCTGCCATCCCGAAGTGGTCTCCGCCATGGAGAAGCTGGCACAGGAGAAGGGCATCCCCGCCCAGAAGGACATTCTGCGCGCTGGTGGTACCGATGCTGGTGCCATCCATATCTCCCGCATGGGCGTTCGTACCGGCGGTATTTCCGTGCCCTGCCGCTATATCCACTCTCCCGTGGAGATGACCGATCTGGTGGACTTCAAGGCCTGTGTGGATCTGACCGTGGCATACGCAACCGCAGAGCTTGGTTGATTTTAGTAAATAATCAGATAGGATTGAAAGTATAATGGCTTTACAGATTAACGAGCGGGTGAAAGCCCTCGGCGAGCAGGCAATGGCCGAGCTGACCAAGCAGTTTGCCCGCATTGATGCCATTGCGGCTGAGAATACCCAGCGTGTGCTGGGTGCATTTCAGGAGCACCGCGTGGCTGAGAACTACTTTGCCGGCACCACCGGCTATGGCTATGATGACATCGGCCGCGACAAGCTGGATGAGATCTACGCTGACCTCTTTGGCACTGAGTCCGCTCTGGTGCGCATCCAGTTTGTGAATGGCACCCATGCCATTGCCTGCGCCTTGTTCGGCGCTTTGAAGCAGGGGGATGTGCTGGTTTCCGCTGTGGGTGCTCCCTACGACACTCTGCTGGGCGTGATCGGCGTGGTGGATAAGGGCCAGGGCAGCCTGAAAGACTATGGTGTGGAGTATCGACAGGTCGATCTGGTGGATGACAAGCCTGATCTGGAAGGCATGGCCAAGGCCGTTGCCGATCCCCGGGTGAAGGCCGTCCTGATTCAGCGCTCTAAGGGCTACTCTACCCGCGCTTCTCTGTCTGTCGAGGAGATCGGCGAGATGTGCAAGATCATCAAGAACGCCAACCCCAATGTATCCATTCTGGTGGACAACTGCTATGGTGAGTTTGTTGAGGCACTGGAGCCCACCCATGTGGGCGCCGATCTGGTGGTTGGCTCTCTGATGAAGAATCCCGGCGGTGGTCTGGCTCCCACCGGCGGCTATATCGCCGGTCGCCGTGATCTGGTGGAGGGTGCCGCCCAGCGACTGACCGTTCCCGGTATTGGCGGCGAGTGCGGCTGCACCCTGGGTCAGAACCGACTGCTGTATCAGGGGCTGTTCCTCGCTCCTCATACGGTTGCTCAGGCCGTTAAGACCGCTGTCTTTGCAGCCAAGGTCATGGAGTTGCTGGGTTATGAAACTGAGCCCCATTCCGGCACGGTGCGCCGCGATATCATTCAGATGATCCATATGCGTGAGCCTGAGGCTCTGAAGAAGTTCTGCAAGGGCATCCAGTTCGGCGCCCCTGTGGATTCCTATGTTACCCCCGAGCCCTGGGATATGCCCGGTTACGACCACCCCGTCATCATGGCCGCCGGTGCCTTTGTGCAGGGTGCGTCCATTGAGCTGTCTGCCGATGCCCCCATGCGCGAGCCCTACACTGTTTATCTGCAGGGCGGTCTGACCTTCGAGTCCGGCAAGCTGGGCGTGCTGCTGGCCGTTCAGGAACTGCTGGGCTGATCTTCACATAGTCCAAGCCGAAGCCGACATATCCTTCTCCGTGAGGGGGTGAGGGTATGTCGGCGGGTTTTCATTGTGGGAATGGCCGCCGCAGAGCGGGTAGGATACGATGGAGGATACTGCTGTCAGAGTATTATCCGGCAGTCGTAACGGTTTTTCTTGGATCGGTGCTGGCTTTTGTACTGACCGGACTGATGGAACAGCGGCTGCAGCCCCTGTTGTCCGTTGCGGCCAAAACGCAGACAGAGAACAAAATCACTTCCGTAATGGAGGAGGCTGTCCTTGCCGAGCTGGAGCAGTTGGGGATGGACTATGCTGACCTTGTGTGTGTAGAGCGGGTGAATGGCGGTGCCATTACCGCTGTTACCACCGATATGGCCGCCATGAACCGTCTGCGCAGCGCCCTTGTGGAGCGAGTGTTGCCCGCACTGTCGGAGATCGATCGGCGGGATATTGCCGTTCCCATCGGAAGCCTGCTGGATTCCGAACTGCTGTGGGGGAGAGGACCGACCATAAAGGTTCGATCCGTCACGGTGGGAAGTCTGCGGGTGGAGTTTGAAAGTGAATTCATCGGTGCTGGAGTCAACCAGACGCTCCATAAAATCTGGATCACACTGTTGGCACCTGCTACCGTCCTTCTGCCCGGGGAACAGCTGGAGCTGGAAGTGCGAACCCGCCTGTGTGTGGCCGAAACGGTCATTGTGGGCGAAATTCCAAGTTATCTACAAAAGGCATATGATTGAAGTGTATGGAAACCCTGATTTGGTATATTGAGAATATTGTGATTCAGGGTTTACAGATGCTGCCCTGTATGATGGCTGCCCTGCTGCTGTGGTCGATGGTGCGGCCTGCCCGCCTTCGATGCTTGGCGCGAAAGGGATTATCCAGCCCCAAAAGGCGAGAACTGACGCTGATGCTGTATGTCCTGTTTTGTGCCGGTTTGTGCGCTCTGACCCTGTTTCCATATGGATTCTGGGGGGACTGCATGAGAATGCTCTGGGAACCTGAGTTTGAGATGGCGTTTGATCTGCCCGGATGGGATGAAGGACTGCGCATTTTACGAACCCTGCCCGAGAGCATCACGCCGTTTCGAGAGATTCTGCGGGTTACGCAGGGCGGTCCGTGGCTCTGGTTTGTTCTGTGGGGAAACATCGGCATGTTTGCTCCCGTTGGATTTGGCTTGGGCCTGTTGTGGAGAGGGAGAAGATGGTATCATGCGCTGATGCTGGGCATGATCTTCTCCTTTGGAATTGAATTTATCCAGATTTTCGTGGGCCGGGTCAGCGATGTGGATGACATCATGCTGAATACGGCCGGAACGATGATTGGTTTTGTGTTGTATTTTATTACTAGTAAAGTGATTTCCCTTGAATGGGATAAGTTTCGCTGTCAGATAAAGGAGGACGCTTGAATGGACGATTTCGCCCTCATGGAAGCCCTTCGGCTTGAGTTGAATCAGGCGGGGTATGAGTACTATGTGCTGGATAACCCCACCATGTCCGACTATGACTACGACCATAAGCTGCGTCAGCTGGAGGAGTTGGAGGCAAAATACCCTGAGCGTATTACCGCCGATTCTCCGACCCAGCGAGTAGGCGGTGCGGCACTGGACAGTTTTGCTCAGGTGCAGCATCCTGTTCCTTTGGAATCGCTGCAGGATGTGTTTGACTTTGAGGAGCTGGCCGCCTTTGACCAGCGTGTGAAGGCAGTGGTACCCGGTGCCGTTTATACGGTGGAGCCCAAGGTGGACGGTCTGTCTGTGGCGCTGGAGTATGTTGACGGTGTGTTTGTCCGGGGTGCCACCCGCGGAGATGGCAATGTGGGCGAGGATGTAACGGAAAATCTGCGTACTATCCGCTCCATTCCCATGCGTCTGCCCGAGGAGAGCCACGGTCGTCTCATTGTTCGCGGTGAGGTATATATGCCGAAAAAGGTGTTCCATGCCCTCAACGAGCAGCGTGAGAAGATGGGGGAAAACCTCTTTGCCAATCCCAGAAATGCGGCGGCGGGCTCTCTGCGCCAGCTCGATCCCAAAATTGCCGCAGCCAGAAAGCTGGATATTGCGGTATTCAATGTGCAGTTGGCAGAGGGGGAGAACTTCCAGACCCACGAGCAGACCCTCGAGTATCTGCGCCGCCAGAAGTTCAAGGTGATTCCGTATTGCCTGTGTGCCGGCGTGGATGAAATCACCGCGCATATCACTGACATTGGTGAAAATCGCGAGGATTATCCCTTTGATATTGATGGTGCGGTTGTAAAGGTTAA
>JAZQVX010000249.1:0-8034 GCA_045632045.1 Lawsonibacter sp. | reverse complement strand
ATCACGGGAATGCCGTGTTCCTTCACCAGATGGGTGATCTCCACGATCTCCTTGGCGCTGGCCTCGCTGCCCGCCTCCTCCTCGATGGATTCCAGCAGGGGCAGATCGTAGGCATGACAGAAATAGCGGAAGCCGTCATGGAAGGTAATCAGGCCGGAAACATCCAGCCCCTCCCGGTAGGTTTCCAGTAGATCGTCCAGCACCTGCAGTTCCTGCTGTGCCTTCTCGCTGTTATCCCGATACACCTGTGCGTTGTCGGCATCCAATTCCGCCATTCCTTCGGCAATATTTTCCGCCATCACAAGGGTATTCTCCGCATCCATCCAGTAATGGGGATCGAAGTGGCCGTGGTCGTGTCCGTCGTGGGAGTGATCGTGCTCGTCGTGGTGGTGGGCCTCGTTTTCCAGCAGATGGACACCCTCGGAGCAGTCAATGACCAGCGCATCGGAGGTATGGAGGGCGTCCTCCATAAATTCCTCCAGCCCCGCGCCGTTGATGGCAATGACATCGGCCTTTTCGATCTTCTTCATATCGTTGACGGTGAGGTTATAGTCATGCAGGCAGCTGGTACTGCCGGTATCCAGCCGCAGCACCTCTACTCCCTCCACGCCCTCCGTCACAGCGGAGGCGAAGAGATAAACAGGATAGGTGGTGGCCACAATGGTGAGCTTGTCCTCTTTTGGTACCGTCTGCCCGCAGGCAGTCAGAAGCATCACGACCGCAAGGCTCAGGATCAAGAATCGTTTTTTCATAATACCTCGTCAAAAACAGGGTTTATTCCTTGGTCTTTTTCAGCAGCTCCAGCAGAATCTTCTCATTCTCCCGGGTGGACTGCTCCATACGGCCGGACAGTTCCCGCAGGCGGGCCAGCACATTGTCATAGTCGCCCATGAGGGCATCGGCGGCAGAAATGGCGGCTTCAGCATTGAAGCGCTCCACATGACCGGCAGAGGGCAGTTCCAGTTCCTCCAGGAAGCTGGCCACCTTGGGGTCGTAGACCAGACCAAGTGTGGGAACTGCCATGCGGGCGGCAAAAATGAGGGTATGCAGGCGCATGGCAAGGCACAGCTCGGCCTGTCCCAGCACCGCCATCATCTCCCGTGGGGTGCAGGGGGCTTCCAGCACATAGGAGGGCTCTTTCATCTCCCGGCGCACAGCCTCGGTCATGCCCCGATCCACATCGGGCTGCATGAGCAGGAAAAGCACTTCCATGTCATAGCTGCGGCGCAGGCGGTCGCACAGGGCGGCCAGACCGCCGGGGAAGTTCTGGGTGGCCTCCCAGTCGCGGACGGAAACCGCCACGAAGGAGCGCCCCTCGGGCAGACCGCTCTGGGCCATCAGTTCCCGGGCCCGGGCGGCATCGGCAGGAGTCAGGCGGAACACAGGGTCGGCGGTGACGGCGAGATCGACTCGCTCCACCCCCATCTCCCGCAGCTCCTGTGCGGAGCTGCGGTCGCGCAGGGTGACGGCGGCGGCTCGCTCCACCGCTTTGCGGACACGGCCGCGGTTGACATCCTTACGGACAGGGCCAATGCCGTTGGCATAGAGCATGACAGGCTTGCCCAGCATATGGGCAAGGTTCATGACGGAGAGATAGTAGACCAGAGAGCGGGTGGAAGTGGTGTCCTGCAGGAGGCTTCCGCCGCCGGACAGGAGCAGATCGCTCTTTTTCAGGGCGGAAATGACCCGAGGGATGTTGAAGCGGGGGACGGCATTGAGCCCAAACTGCTTATGGGTCAGCTCGGGATCCTTGGACAGGACGGTGAGCTCCACCTCGTCACTGGCGGCCCGGACACCCTGACAGACAGACTCCAGAATGGCGTCGTCGCCGGTGTTGGAGAAACCGTAATAGCCGCTCATGACCACATTGTACTTTCTGCGGCGCACCTGATCGTACATGGCAAGGCAGTCCCCGGCCATGCGGCGCACGGAGTAGTGGTCGAAGATGACCTGTCGGCCGTAGGCACCCACTTCCTCCTTCTCCTTGTCGGAGAGCAGCAGGGCGGCGGAGACATCCTCCAGCAGCACCTTGGGGTCGGACAGAGGCAGACCGCGGCAGCAGAAGTTGCCCGCCTGTGCCTCTTCCAGCTTATCGGCGGTGAACAGACCGTGATAGCCCTCATTGCCCGCCACGATGACAGGCTTGGCGGCGGCCATGGCCTCCAGCGCGGCGCGGGAGACACCCACGAACACTTCGCCGGCGGCCACGATCTTGTTGATGTCGGTGCGGGCACCGGGCATGGTGATGCAGGTGCGGCCCATGGCGGCGTTGACTTCCTTCGCCTTGGCCAGCAGCTCGTCATAAACATTGCCGCCGCCGGCGATGAGCAGCTGCACACCGGGCACCCGCTTGTCCAGCTCGGGGGCGATCTCGATGAGCTGGCGGGCCACAAGGGCGCGGTCCTCGTCCATGCGGCTGACATAGGAGAGGATGGGACGGCTCTTGTCCAGACCAAACTCAGCGATGACCTCCTCACCGGAAACGGCGGGAGAGAATTTTTCGGTGTCGATGCCGTTGATGGTGACGGAGATATGCTCCGCGTTCAGGCCGTACTCCCGGATGAGGTAGGCCTTGATGTCGTCGGACACCGCCACGGTGCGCTGACCCCAGTTGGTCAGATAGCGCAGAGCGCCCTTGCTGGTGAAGACCCAGTGAGCGGTGGTGACAAAGGGAAATTTCATGGAGTTGTGCAGGGTTCCGCACAGGAAGGCGGGGATGCGGGCATGGGCATGGACCACATCGGGATTTTCTTTCTCGATGACTTCCTTCAAAATGCCCCGGGCCTTGATCATGGTGCCCACATTGCGCAGATGGAGGGGAGCCTCATAGTGGCGGATGCCCGCCGCGGTGATCTCGGGGACATAGACGCCGCCGTTGGAGATAATGGCGATGTCGTGACCCTGCTGCTTGAGCTGCTTGGACAGCTCCACAATATGAGTTTCAGCTCCGCCGATGTCCAGGCCCATGGTGGCCATCAAAATCTTCATGGAGTTTCTCCTTTATACTTGCATTCAACCGATGGAATAGACAGTGCCGGCGAAGCGGGCATAGTGGGTGCAGAAGTTGCGGGCGGAGTTGACGCCCAGATCATAGACGCGGTTGAGGGAGTAGCTCTTGCCGTTGATGAGACCCTCGCCCTGAATGGTGAGCAGCAGGTCATCGGTACCCTCGGAGGAGACGATGGAAACAGTGCCGTCATCGAAGGAGATCATCTCGGTACCGGGCAGGACCTCGATGTTCTTGATGACACCCAGACAGCCGCTGTTGCCGCGGTCCTCATCAAAGATCTGATCTTCCAGACGCAGGGTATCCTTCACATTGTCGCCCACACCGCGGACATAGATCTGATAGTTGATGGTCTCGTTGGCGGTGGTCGTGCTGGTATGGGTCATGGTGTTGGTCTTGAGGTACAGCGCCACGCCGATGACGGCCACCACCAGAATGACCATGACATCAATGACGCTGATCTTGCCGAAGAGACGGCCGTTCTTATCAATGATCTTCATAATTACTGACCCTCCCGCTCGATAAACATAATGGGGCCGCTGGCCATATAACCCTCGCCCTTGATATAGGCATAGGTATTGACCCGCAGGTTATAACCGCCGTCCAGCACCACGGAATAGCTGCCCAGAGTGGCACGGTCGGACTCCACCGTGACCATCAGATCCACATAGCCGGGAACCTCGGCGCGAACCACCCGCTTGTTGATATGATCCTCCACACGCATGGTACAGGGGACGGCCTCAGTGGACACGACGGTGCCCAGCACATGGTTCTTGACATTGTCGATGAGGACATCACCGGGCTCCACCAGAGTTTCGGTGCCCTCCATCATCTTCTGGAACTTGATGGTATAGCGGATGGTGTCGGTGGTCACAACGCCGGCCTCCTCGGTGGGCGCGGGGGCGGGCTTGAGGTAGGTATAGCCCAGGAACGCACCCACGCACAGGGCCAGCACCAGAACGATGCTGTCAAACAGGTTCAGCTTGAACCGGAATTTCTGATCCATAATCAATCTCCTTTCTTGAGCACACAGAGGTAAACTTTTTCGGTATTTCGGGCGAAAACCTCGCCGGTAAAGCCCTTGCGGAAAATCTCCTGAGCCTTTCTGCCCAGAGATGCTCCCCGGTCGGGGCTGTTCATGAGCTGCTCCATGCACTCGGCCAGCGCGTGGCTGTCGCGGGTGGGGAACACCATGCCGTTGACTCCGGTTTCCACCAGCCAGGGGTTGCCGCCGTAGTCGCTGACGATGCTGGGCAGACCCAGACTCATACCCTCCAACAGGGCCATGCTGGTGGCCTCGGTGCCGTAGGAGGCGTTGGGCTGGCAGTCGCAGATGTTAAGCAGCTCCTTCACATCGGAGCGGAAACCCAGCATCTGCACCACATCGGACACGCCGGAGACGATGACGGCATCCCGGACATCCTGCTCAAAGTCGCCGGTACCGGCGATGAGGATGCGGAAGTTGTCATAGCCCTTCTCCTTCAGGAGCTTGGCGGCGTTGACCAGATAGAGGTGACCCTTATAGTCCTCGATGCGTGCCAGAATGCCAAAGACGCAGGTGTCTTCGGGGATGCCCAGTTCAGCCTTCAGGGCGGCGCGCTGCGCGGGAGTTGTCTCCTCCACGGGAGCCACACCGTTCATGACCACGGTGATCTTCTTTTTGGAGATGCCGCCCTCGGTGAGGTTGTCCATGGTGGCGGGGCTGACGGCGATGATGTGGTCAGCGAAGAACTCGTTGACCAGCTTGTTCACCCAGCGTCCGGGGGGATATTTGATCTTGGCGGGAACAGGGAAGGCGGAGTGGCGGCTGTAAACCACGGGCACACCGGAGAAGCGGGCGGCAATGCGACCGGACAGGGCGCCGTGGGTGTGAACCAGGTCGGGCTTGACGGTCTTGATCAGCTCCCGCAGGGTCTTTACATCGTCCTTGTGGAAGGATCGGTCGGCCAGACCGTCCACCTCATAGATGGTGACGCCCAGTTCCTCCAGTGGCTGCTTAAGCAGACTTCCTCTGGGGATGGCCACCATGGTTTCAAACCGATTCTTATCGGTATAGCGCAGATAGTTCAGGATCACCCGGCCTGCGCCGCCAATGTTGGTGTCGCTGATGATATTCAGTACACGGATCATTCCCAGATTCTCCTCTCGGGCAGCTCACTGCGGCGGCCTGCCAGCACGCCCAGAGCCAGATATGCCCAGAAAATAAACATGACGCGGTAGTTGTAGAAGGAATAGTCGGTCATGGCCTGCACCATGAAGCCCGCCACGCCGGACAGCAGAGCGATCTGGTGGATGCGGCTGGTCCGGTCCTTCTCCCTGCTCATAGCCACGCACAGCATACGCACATAGACCACCAGCAGCACCAGGAAGATGACCAGTTCCACGATACCGGCGTCACAGACGATCTGCAAAAGCAGGTTGTGGGCGTGGGGCGCCTCGATGCCGTTATAGCCGTAGGCGGGATAGACCATGTTGAAGGCGCTCTCGCCGGGGCCGATGCCGCACAGCCAATAGTCCTTCAGCATGGCGAGGGCACCCATCCAGATATACACGCGGTAGGAGGTGGAGTTGTCGCCCATGTTGCCGATACTGGTGAAGCGGGAGATGACCGTCTCGGGCAGAACGAAGTACAGCGCCACCAGCGCCACAGGGGCCAGCAGCATGAGCCGGGGGTTGAGCAGGATGACAAAGGCCGCACCGGCGAAGAGCAGACCCAGCCATGCGCCGCGGGAGTAGGTCAGGATCATGCAGACGCACATGATGCCGCAGCAGGCGAAGTAGAAGGCCCGCTTGCCCCAGCTCTTGGCACTGAGCAGACCCGCACCCCCCAGAGGGATCATCAGGATGAGGAACTGTCCCAGCATATTGGGGTTTTCCAGCGTGGAGGGCACGCGGAAGCTGATGGCGGAGAACATATCGCTGTCCACCCATGCCGCATCCTGATAGCCCCAGCCGAAGATGTACTGGCAGATGCCGTAGGCGGAAACTGCGGTGGCGGAGATCACCACCAGAAGCAGCAGAGTGTCCAGCTGCTTTCTGTCCCGGATGGCATTGATCAGCACCACGGCGAAGAGGACAAAGACCACGCGCAGCAGTCCGGCTTTCAGACTGCCCATCACATCCACGCTGGCGAAGGTACCCACCAGATAGACGGCGGCATAGAGGAAGATATAGCGGTTAACAGGGGCATAGAGCAGCTTGCGCTCCCGGTCACGAACCAGAGCCAGCGCCACAGCGCAGTAGCCCACAGCCGCCAGACCAAGCACCAGCATGGTGGGCACGATGGGGGCCAGCACCACAGGGATCAGGCACCACAGCCATGTCTGGGTGAACACGCTGCCGGCAAACAGCTTTTCCAGCTTCAAAGCATCAAACAGCTTGCACAGCCCGCCGTGGATCAGCTCCCACAGCTTGGTAAAAACACTGCTCTCAGAGGCGGCCTGCCCCCAGGGGGCGGGATTGAGGAACCAGCGCACGATGGCACTCTTGCTCCACTGGCGGCCCACCCAGCTGCACAGGCCGTCCAGAGCCCGCCAGAGCAGACTGGCATTCAAAATTTCCATAACTTGTTTCATTTGTTATCCTCGTTTCAAAAGGCGTTTGACCAGATCGGCACTCATACGGGCCTCATCCAGTCGGAACAGATAACTGACCACAAAATAAACGGCAACACCGGCACCGGCGCTCACGCCCAGCGTCAGCAGCAGACCGATCTTTCCATCGGGCAGCAGGGCGGCACAGCCGCTGCCCATAGCCGCCACCACCGCGTACATCAGGGCGGTGGCCAGCAGCATCTTCACCAGATCGGCCACAAAACCGCCGGAGAGGAGGGCTTTGTCCTCCCGCACCAGAGGGATAAGCAGCAGCAGACCGTACACTGTGGCGGAAACGGCAGATGCGGCAGCCAGACCGTTGACCTGCATGGAGTCGGTCAGGGCCATACACAAAGCCACATTGACCAGAATGGACACGCCGCCGGTGATAAGGGGCACCCGTCCGTTCTGGCGGGCGAAGTAGACGCGGCTCAAAATATTCTGCACGGCATAGCCCGCCATGCCCAGGGCCACCAGACGCAGGGCGCCGGAGGTGATCTCCACAGAAAACTCATCAAAGGCGCCGCCGCCGTACAGGAAGGAGATGAGAGGGCGGGCCACAGCCATCAGGCCGGCAGACATGGGTAGCACGAAGAACAGGCTGCTGTGGAGGGTCTGCCGCACGGTGTCGCGCACCGCGTTCCCCTGTCCGTCCGCGGTGAGGCGGGAGAGCTTGGGGAAGATGACATTGGTGATGGAGAGGATGAACACGCCGGCGATGACCAGATAGAGGTTGGTGGCGTATTCGATGGCGGAAACACCGGCGCCCTCAAACAGGCGGGAGCCGAACTTGGAGTTGACGGTCAGGTTGATGGGCTGCACCCAGGTGGACACCATGACAGGGCCCATGAGGGCGAAAACTTTCTTCATGCCGTCGGAGGTGGGCTCCCACACCGGGGCGTATCGGAAGCCCAGCCGGTGCAGAGGGGGCACCTGAATGACCGCCTGCAGCAGCCAGCCCACCAGATAGGCCGCCGCCAGTCCGAACACACCGAAGCTGCGGTCAAAGAACAGGAAGTAGACGATGACCACCGCATTGGACACCACGCTCATCAGGGCAGGGATCTTAAATTCATCCAGAGATTGAAGAATACCAACAAAGGAAAAGGCGATTCCGGTAAAGAACACGGTAGGGAACATGATCCGGGTCAGCGAGGTGGCCAGAGCGGCGGTCTGGGCATCGTAGCCGTCTGCAAACAGCTCCACCAGAGCGCCGGAACACCCCATACCCACCAGAGAGAGCACCGCGGTCAGGATGCCCATCATGGTGAGGAAGGAGCGGCTGAAGGAGAAGGCCTTTTCCTTCCCCTCTCTGGTCAGGTACTCGCTGAATACCGGGATAAAGCAGGCGGAGATGGCGCTGGCAAACACCGCATCGAAAAACACCCGGGGAATGCGGCTGGCGGTATAGAAGGCATTGGCCTCCATCCCCAT
>JAZQVX010000248.1:0-14928 GCA_045632045.1 Lawsonibacter sp. | reverse complement strand
TGATGGCTTTATTATAGCATGGACAGCGCGGATTGTCACCTGTCACGGGTCAAAATTTTAGCATATTTTTGCGAGCGCATGTGGGGGAGAGGTTTCTTCGGGAGTTTTTTGTCCAGGGGTAGATTTGCGGCGGATTTTCTGGTATGCTTTATTCAAGGAAAGAGAATGGCAAATAAGAATTTGAGGAGGGTACCTATGCGCAAAGACGACCTTTGGTTGCAGTGGGCAATCGAATTGCAGAGCCTTGCACAAGCGGGTCTTACATACGGAAAGGATGTCTATGATAAGGAACGATATGAGCGGATTCGTGAAATATCGGCGGAAATCATGTCCAATATGTCGGATATTCCGACTGAAACGGTGAAAAATCTGTTTTGTAATGAAATAGGGTATCAGACTCCAAAACTTGATACCCGTGCAGCCATATTCAAAGATGATAAGATTCTTCTTGTTCACGAGAACAATGGAACTTGGTCCCTGCCGGGCGGCTGGTGCGATGTCAATGTTTCTGTCGGAGAAAACACCGTAAAGGAAGTTAAGGAAGAGGCTGGATTGGATGTTGTTGCGGAAAGTATTATCGCTGTTCAGGACAGAGCAAAGCATAATCTTCCTGTATACGCGTATGGAATCTGCAAAGTGTTTGTGCTTTGCTCTACGATAGGCGGAAGCTTTCGAGAGAACATCGAAACGACAGGGTTTGATTATTTTGCAGAGGATAATCTTCCATCTCTTGCCACAGAAAAGAATAATGAGGAGCAAATCAAAATGTGTTTTGATGCTTACTTTGCAGGAGAAAACTGGAAAACCGTTTTTGACTGACAAGTTGTAATTGATTGGGCTTCCAACCGTCCATCAAAAGCCGCCCCACTTGCGGGGGAGGTGGCCCGCGGAGCGGGTCGGAGGGGGCATGTGCGGATGTTTACCCCCTCAGTCACCCCTCCGTCCTGCCAACTCCCCCACAAGGGGGGAGCCAGATCATCCTGATACTTAGGAGGAAATCTCCATGGAATTCTATTTTGCCCCTCTGGAGGGCATCACCGGCGCGGAGTTCCGCCGGTTACACCATAAATATTTCGATGGGGTGGACAAATATTACGCCCCCTTTATTTCCCCCACCTGCGACCACCTCTTTACCCCCAAGGAGAAGCGCAATCTCTTCCCCGAGTATAACAAGGGGGTCCCCGTGGTGCCCCAGCTGCTTACCAAGGTGGCCGACGACTTCGTCTGGGCGGCCAACGCCCTGTTTGAGATGGGCTATGACGAGGTGAACCTGAATGTGGGCTGTCCCTCCGGCACCGTGGTGGCCAAGGGCAAGGGCTCGGGCATGATGAGAAACCCGGATCATCTCGATGCCTTTCTGGAGGAGGTCTACCGCAGAGCCGAGGGTAAAGTCACTGTCAAGACCCGGCTGGGTCTGAATGACCCGGAGGAGTTCCACCGGATTCTGGAGATCTTCTCCCGCTATCCTATCCCCCTGCTCATCATCCACCCCAGAGTGCGGATGGACTATTATAAACACCCCATCCGCATGGAGTACTTCGATCAGGCCATGCAGGATTATAAGGGGGAGCTGTGTTATAACGGCGGCCTTGTCACCGCTGACGGTGTGGCTGACTTTGCCCGGAGCCATCCCACTGTGGACAAGGTGATGATCGGCATGGGTCTGCTGGCCAATCCCGCCCTGTGCGCCCAGTGCAAGGGGGGCGCCCCCCTGAAGCGGGAGGCGCTGAAGGCTTTCCACGATGAACTCTACCACGGCTATCTGGATGCCTTCAAATCGGAGCGCAATACCATCTTCCACATGAAGGAGCTATGGCAGTTCATGCTGCGCAGCTTTGACGGAGGAGAAAAGCTCTTCAAACAGATCAAAAAGGCCGAGGAATCCAAAAAGTACGAGGCCGCTGTGGAAGAAATTTTCCAAACCCTCCCCCTGCGCGCCGATGCGAACTGGGAATAAAACGAAAGGGAAGTTCTCTCCACCGGGGAGGACTTCCTTTTTTGCCGAAAAAACACCGGTTCACAGAAAATTTACTGGACAGGGAGAGGGTGTTCCGTTACAATTATTCTGTATTGTTACGACTATTACACGCGCTTTTTGCCGAAAAAGGCGAGGAGGGTTCGAGTGAAGCATACATTTTTCGGGGGCGTGTTTCCCCCCGTCCATAAAGAAAACAGCCGCCGTAAGCCCATTGCGCCCATGGAGCAGGCTCCGGACCATGTGGTGCTGCCGCTGGAGATGAGCAAGGAGGGACAGGCCGTCCCTCTGGTCCATCCCGGCGATACGGTGGGAGTGGGTCAGGTCATCGCCGCCATTCCCGAGGGCAGCTATCTCCACGCCAGTGTGTCCGGTAAGGTCATCGCCGTGGAGCCCCGTCCCCACCCCTGGGGCGGGAACCGACCCTGCGTGGTCATTCAGAACGATCATATGAATACCCCTGCCCAGACCGGTCTGCCCCCTCTGGCGCCCAATATGGTGACGCTGGATGTGCTGGTGGAGCGGGTGCGCAAAGCCGGCGTGGTGGGCATGGGCGGCGGCGCCTTCCCCACATGGCTCAAGCTGGAGCAGGCCGCCGGCCGGGTGGACACCTTTATCGTCAATGCCGCCGAGTCTGAGCCCTATGTGACCGCCGATTACCGTCTGATGATGGAGCGCAGCGACCGCATCCTGCAGGGCGCCCAGACCATCGGCCGCTGTCTGGGTGCCAAGCGCACCGTGGTGGTGACGGCCGGCGACAAGATCCGGGCCGTGGAGATCATCGAGCGCCGCATCCAGCGCCGCAAGGGGCTGGAGCTGTGTACCGTCCCCGCCCGCTACCCCCTGGGTGCCGAGCGGCAGATCGTCCAGACCGTCACCGGGCGGGAGTGTCCTGCCGGGGCCGCGGTGCTGGATGTGAAGTGCGTGGTGCTCAATGTGGCCACCGTCTTTGCGGTGCAGGAGGCCCTGTCCGGCACCCCCCTGACCCACCGCGTTGTCACCCTCACCGGCGGAGCGGTGAGTCGTCCCCGCAATCTGCTGGTCCCCATCGGTACGCCGCTGGAGTGCGTACTGCGGGAGGGCGGCGAGTGCAAAAATGCCGATCTGATCCTGACCGGCGGCCCCATGATGGGCACCGAGCAGCCCGATCTGAGCGTTCCCATTATGAAGGATACCGCCGCGCTGGTCTGTCTGACCGCCCGGGAGCGCCGTCAGGAGCGGGAGTCCGGCATCTGTATCCGCTGCGGCAAGTGTGTGGCCTCCTGTCCCATGCATCTGGCCCCCACGCTGGTGACCCGTGCTTTGCGTAAGCAGGAGTATCACAAGCTGGAGCGCTTCCATGTGGAGGACTGCATGGGCTGCGGCAGCTGCAGCTATGTCTGCCCCGCCCATATCCCTCTGAAAGAGCGTATGAGTACCGCCCGCGACATTGTGAAGGGAGGGGTGTGCCATGACTGACCGCGTGATCCGCAAGGCCCCCCACATGGTACAGACCGTTTCGGTTCGTTCCATGATGCTGGATGTCATTGTGGCGCTGCTGCCTGCCTTCGCCATGAGTGTGTTCCTCTTTGGCCGGTGGGTCCTGGTGCTGTGTGCCCTGAGCGTGGGTTCCAGTGTCCTGTTTGAGTATCTCTACCGCCGTCTGACCCACCAGAGTCAGAGTATCGGCGATCTGTCTGCCTGTGTGACCGGTCTGCTGCTGTGCATGACCCTGCCCTCCGATTCCGCGTGGTGGGTGCCTGTGCTGGGCGCCGCCTTCGCCATCGTGGTAGTCAAGCAGTTCTACGGCGGTGCGGGCCGAAACTTTATGAACCCCGCCCTGGCCGGTCGTATGCTGCTGGCATCCTTCCCTGCATTGATGACCTCCTGGGTGGATCCCGCCCTGCGCCTGTCCATCCAGAAGGTGGACGGCATCAGCGCCGCCACCCCCATGTCCTATCTCCACAGCGGTGTTCTGCCTCCCCAGAAGTTTGAACAGCTGCTGCTGGGCCATCACAGCGGCAGTCTGGGTGAGAGCTGTGCTTTCATGCTGCTGCTGGGCGGTCTGTATCTCATGGGGCGCAGAGTGATCTCCTCCCGCATCCCTCTGTCCTATCTGGGCACTGTGGCCCTGCTGACTTTCCTGTTCCCCGCCGGCGGCTGTGGCCGTCTGGAATGGATGGTGGCGCAGCTGTTCGGCGGCGGTCTGATCCTGGGCGCTCTGTTTATGGCCACCGATCCCACCACCACCCCTGTTACCCCCCGCGGACATGTCATGTTCGGCGTGGGCTGCGGTGTGCTGACGGTGGTGCTGCGCTACTTCGGCTCCTACCACGAGGGCGTGGGCTGGGCCATTCTGACCATGAACTGCTGCGCGTGGCTGATGGATAAGGTGGGTCTGCCCCGCCGCTATGGCGATAAGCCCTATGCGGAAATTCAGGAGTGGTTCGACGGCGTTGTGGACAGCCTGAGCCAGATCAAAGTCGTCCGTCCCGACCTGTCTGCCCTGACCACCCGGGAGGGCGAAGCCCCCGGGGAGGGACTCATCCCCGTTCTGCGGGAGCACGGCAAAAACTTTATGTGGCTGCTGGGCGTGGTGCTGTGTACCGGCGCCATGGTCTTTGGTGTCCACCATGCCACCGATCTGGCCGCCGTTCAGGCCGATACGCAGGCCCAACAGGAACTGTTGGACGAGATCATGCCCGGTGCGGCATTCAGCTCCGAGTCCCCCTATTGGGCCAACGGCGCGCTGAGCATCCATTACGCGTATGATGAGAAGAACGAACACATGGGCTACTGCGTGGAGGTCCAGACCCAGGGCTTCGGCGGTATGATGACCATGATGGTGGGCGTGGATGTGGACGGTAAAGTGACCGGTCTGGCCATCACCGACCACAAAGAAACCTTCAGCGTGGTGGAAAAGGCCCTGTCCTGGCAGAATCTGCGCAAGTATGAGGGCCTGTCCGGTACCATTCGATACAGCGGCAGCAACAGTGTGGATGTGGTCAGCGGTGCCACCGCCACCTCCCGCGCCATTACCGACGGCGTCAATCAGGCGCTGGCCATCGTGGCCGGTCTGAACGAGAATCAGCAGCTGGAATTCGAAGAGTCCGAACTGGAATAATCGGGAAGGGAGCGATATGCTATGCATGGTATTCTGGAAGTAATGGGCGTGGCGTTGACCGCCCTGCTGGCCGAAAACTTCGTGCTGGTCAGCTGCATGGGAATCGGCAGCCGCACCAGAGCGCTGGCGGAGCCCAAGGACGCGCTGGGCACCGGTTTCTGTCTGACACTGGTCATGGTGATGAGCTCGGTGTTGGCGTGGGTCATTGATGTGGCCCTTCTGACCCGGTTTGGTCTGCTCTATTACCGTACCTTTATTTTCGCCCTGCTGGTGCCCTCTGTGGTCTGGCTGGTGAGCAAATTCTTCAAATATTTCATTCCGGAGCTCTATCGCCGTCACCGGGAGCATCTGGGTGCCGTCACCACCAACGGTGCGGCTCTGGGCTGTGTTCTGCTGGTGGCGCTGCGCAGCTACGGACTGGCTGAGTCCATCATCTTCGCTCTGTGCGGCGGCGTGGGCACCACTGTGGTGCTGGCCAACTTCGCCCATTTGCACAGCGAGGCCGATCTGGAGCAGTGCCCCAAGTGTTTCCGGGGCTTCCCCATCCAGCTTGTCACCATGGGCCTGATGGCCATGGGACTTGTGGGCTTCTACGGTCTGCACATTCACTGGCACAGATGATGAAAAACGGGTTTGAACCATCGGTTCAAACCCGTTTTTTTGTTACTTGCCCAGCTTGAAGGAGGCGCACTCGGTGCCCTCGCACTTGGTGGGGGAAGTGGTGCAGCAGCCGACCTGAATGGAAGGCAGAGTGCAGCACTTCTTGGCGGTGCTGTTATAGGCGCAGCTGGTAACGCTGCAGTGGATGCTGGAATTGACAGTCTTGTTGTCCATGGTAATGACCTCCTTGAATTGACCGTTTCAACTTTCCACGCCGAACACTTCCGCGTGTGATAAAAGTGTGCCCCGGTCATGGGGAGGTTATTCCGAATTCGTCTTGTCGTTTTGCCTGACCTGCGGGATAAACACCCGGGCAAGGAACCCCTTGCCCCGGGTTTTGACATAGAAGTAGCCGATGGCGGAAAAAACCGCGGCGCCGATGAAGTTGACCCACAGGTCCTTCATGGTGTCCAGCAGCCCGATGTCCAGATATCCTCCCAGTCCCAGCGGGATCTGTTCCCCGCCGGAGACGACGATGACATCGGTGATGTCCCGGATGACGATGGCCCGGTTGGCCTGCTCCGGGTCGAGGGCCACGGAGGAAATGGAGTTGACCACCATATCCTTCTGCATATCCAGCAGGAAGGTCTGGTCCATAAAGCATTCAAAGAACTCCCACAGAACCCCGATGGTCATGGAAAAGCAGAAGGCCACGATGGCCATAAAGACAGGGGACAGGGAGAGGGAAAAGCGCTCGTTCCGGTTGAACAGATCCACCAGCGAAAAGCCGATGGCGGCGCAGAGAAAGCCGTTGAGGGTGTGGAGAATGGTGTCCCACCCCCGGAAAGTGGTGTAAAAGGCCTGAATTTCTCCCAGAATTTCTGCGGCGAAGATGAACAGCAGAATGATGATCTCAAGGGTGTCGGGCAGATCGATCATGAGCCGCCGCTCCAGAATGGTGGGCAGGACAAAGAGAATCAAAGTCAGCAGCCCCAGAAAGACATTTTCGAAATTCCGGTTGAAAAACTGGGTGACGATGGTGAGGATGACAAGAAAACGCAGCAGGATATACACCGCGGCGACCCGGGGCTTTTTTCGCAGCGTCAGCCGCGCGTCGTCATAGGCCGCCCGCAGGCGGGAGGGGCGGGGAGCCATGAACAGGCCTCCTTCCAAAAGTGTCATTGAGAAAAGTATACCCTGTCCGGGAAGAGGAAGTCAAATGAACAGATTGTAAATCATAGGATGAAGCGGAGGTGATGCACTTGAATCTGCGAAACAACAAAATCACCGTGGGGGAGCTGCTGGACGATCCCCGCTCCCGGGGGGTGTTCCAGCGCCGGTTCAGCCACATGATGCGCAATCCCATGGTAGAGGCCGGGCGCAGCCTGACGCTGGAGCAGCTCATCGCCCTGGCCCGGACAAAATTGCCCCGAACGGTCATCGAGGAAACGCTGGAAGAGTTGAGAGAGATATGAGATACGAGATATGAGATATGAGATATGAGATATGAGATATGAGATATGGGGGCGGGATGCCCCCTTTTGTTTTGACTCATCGTTGACAGAGGGGAGGAAAGGGTGCTACAATCAAAATACCCCCACCCCCCGGGGGTGTACCCTGAAGAAAAGGGAGGATTCTCCATGAAACAGAAATTCAATATCACGGGCATGACCTGTTCGGCCTGCTCTGCCCGGGTGGAAAAGGTGTCAAACGCGCTGCCGGGCATGAAAACGGCAACGGTCAACCTCCTGTCCAATCATATGATGGCCGAGTACGACGAGAGTATGCTCACCCCGGAGCAGATCATCGCCGCTGTGGAGGCGGCGGGCTACGGTGCAGCCCTTGCACAGCAGGGGAGCGCAAAGAGCAGTGAGCAGCCCCGCCGGCAGGACACCATGGAGCAGGAACTGCTTGGCATGAAGCGCCGGCTGGTCTGGTCTTTCCTGTTCCTCATCCCCCTGTTTTATATCTCCATGGGACACATGATGGGCGCCCCTCTGCCCGCCTTCCTCACCGGGGCGGAGAATGGGGTGGCATTCGGTTTGACTCAGCTGCTGCTGACTTTGCCCATCATGTATATCAACGACAAATATTATAAGGTGGGCTTTAAGACCCTGTGGCACCGGGCCCCCAATATGGACTCCCTCATTGCCGTGGGCTCCTCCGCCGCTGTGATCTACGGCATCTGGGCCATCTACCGCATGGGCTGGGGGCTGGGACATGGCGACATGGAGATGGTGGAGCGCTACCACATGGATCTCTACTTTGAGTCCGCTGGCATGATCCTGACCCTCATCACCATGGGCAAATTTCTGGAAACCCGCTCCAAGGGAAAGACCTCTCAGGCCATCACCCGCCTGATGGATCTGGCACCCAAGACCGCCTCTGTCCGCCGAAACGGTATGGAGCTGGAGATCCCTGTGGAGGAGGTCCGGGTGGGTGATCTGGTGGTGGTTCGTCCCGGACAGGCCATCCCTGTGGACGGCGTGGTGGTGGAGGGACAGTCCACCGTGGACGAATCCGCCCTCACCGGCGAGTCCCTCCCTGTGGACAAGTCCGTGGGCGATCATGTTTCCGCCGCATCCATCAACCGTTCCGGTTTCTTTGTGCTGGAGGCCGCCCGGGTGGGCGAAGATACCACCCTCGCCCAGATGATCCGGCTGGTGGAGGAGGCCTCTGCCTCCAAAGCCCCCATCTCCAAGCTGGCCGATAAGGTGGCGGGTATTTTCGTACCTGTGGTCATGCTCATCGCCGCCGTCACCGCCGCGGTGTGGCTCTTCGTCACCGGGGACGCCGCCATGGCTCTGACCTCCGGTGTGGCGGTGCTGGTCATTTCCTGTCCCTGCGCCCTGGGACTGGCGACTCCTGTTGCCATCATGGTGGGTACCGGCAAGGGCGCTGAGAACGGCATCCTCATCAAATCCGCCGAGGCGCTGGAACTGCTTCACACCGTAGACACCATCGTGCTGGACAAGACCGGCACTCTGACCCAGGGCAAGCCTGTGGTCACGGATATTGTACCCGGCCCCGATCTGGCACAGGAGGATCTGCTGATGCTGGCTGCCGGTCTGGAGGCTCCCTCGGAGCATCCTCTGGCCGTTGCCATCGTGGAGGAGAGCAAAAAGCGCGGTCTGCCCATGGTTCCTGTTGCGGGGTTTGAGGCAGTACACGGTCGTGGTGTCCGGGCCGAGATAGGGGGCGTGTCCCTCATGGGCGGCAATCTGGCCATGATGGAGGAGGCGGGGGTCGATCCCGGTTCCTTCCCGGAAAAGGCCGCCGAGCTGTCTGCTCAGGGCAAGACCGCCCTCTACTTTGCCGATACCGCCAAGGTGCGGGGCCTCATCGCCGTGGCCGACACCCCCAAGCCCACCAGTGCCCGGGCAGTGGAAGCCTTCCGGGAGCTGGGACTGGATGTGGTCATGCTGACCGGCGATAACCGTAGAACCGCCGACGCCATCGGCGCCGAACTGGGTGTCACCCGGGTCATGGCGGAGGTGCTGCCTCAGGATAAGGAGCGGGTCATCGCCGCCCTTCAGGAGGAGGGCAAGCGGGTGGCCATGGTGGGCGACGGTATCAACGACGCCCCCGCCCTCGCCAGAGCCGATGTGGGTCTGGCCATCGGAGCGGGCACCGATGTGGCCATGGAGAGCGCCGACATCGTGCTCATGAAGTCCGATCTGCTGGATGCCGCCGCCGCGGTGGAACTCTCCCGCGCCACCATCAAAAATATCCGCATGAACCTGTTCTGGGCCTTTTTCTACAACGCGCTGGGTATCCCGCTGGCCGCAGGTGTGTTCTATTCCGCCCTCGGCTGGCAGCTCAATCCCATGTTCGGCGCCGCCGCCATGAGTATGAGCTCTGTCTGCGTGGTGTCCAACGCCCTGCGTCTGCGGCGGTTCAGGAGCCGATTCAAGTCTGATATTCCCGCGCAGGAGGAGATCTGTCCCTGCCCGGTTATCGAGGAAGAAACCAACAACGAACATCAAGGAGGAAACGAAACCATGACCAAGACCATGATTATTGAGGGCATGATGTGCCACCACTGCACCGGCCGCGTGGAGAAGACTCTGGCCGCCATCGACGGCGTCGCCGCCGTTGAGATGAGCCTGGAGGGCAAGTCTGCCACCCTGACCCTGTCCAAGGATGTGGACAGCAAGGTGCTGACCGATGCCGTCACCGAGGCCGGCTATGAGGTGGTGTCTGTCTCTTGAGAGCAGACCATGACCAGGTCACCCGGCTGCTGAAAACCGCCCGGGGTCAGATCGACGGCATCATGAAGATGGTGGAGGAGGACCGCTACTGCGTGGACATCTCCAACCAGATCATGGCGGCACAGTCCGTGCTGAAGCGGGCCAACCGCATGGTGCTCTCTGCTCACATGCAGTGCTGTGTGCGGGAGGCCGCTGTCGCCGGTAATCCCGACGAGAAGCTGGAAGAACTGACCAGACTGCTGGAAAAACTGGCCGACTGACCATGAAAACGCCCCCTGTTCGGAGGAAATCTCCGGGCAGGGGGCATTTTTACTGCCCGGAACCTTGGGGCGGTGCGCGGCGTAGATTGGTCTGGCACAGGAATGTGCCGAAGAGGGCCTTGGTTTTATGGCTGAAATTGCAAAGGTACAGGTGTTTTGAATATCTTTCAAAATAGTAAAAAATTTATTACTATTTTCTATTGATTTTCTTCTAAAGATATGTATACTAGTCAGAGATAATAGTTAAATCATTTTAAGTAAAAATCTTGAAGGAGATCGAGATGAAGAAGCAGCGTCCGTATCTGCGTGCGATGATGATAGGAATGCTGTTGGGCTTCTTTCTGCTTGCTGATGGAACGGCGTCTGCCGCGGGCAACGGATGCGTGAGTGCGTATCCCGCTCAGGTAAAAATTCTGGTGGACGACTGTCCGGCAGTGGTGGAGGCCTACGGCATCAACGGTTCCACATTCGTCCGATTGGTGGATGTGGGAAAAGCGGTGGATTTCAATGTCTATTGGGACGGCTCCGTCCAGAGCGTCCGTGTGGAGAGCGCATGCCCCTATACCGGGCAGGCAACACAGTCTGCCGCGTTTGGAATAACACAAAACACGACCATCGATCCTGACCGACAGGATATTATCGACAGGACCAATGCCGCCCGGAAAAAGGCGGGACTGAAGGAACTGGAAGTCCATGAACTGCTGATGCAGGCGGCTCAGAACCGGGCCACGGAGCTGGCTGAGGCCACCCTGTATGCCCACATTCGACCCGATGGAAGCAAATTCAGCACCATCACCGACTGTCCCTATGTGGGGGAAAACATCCACCGCATCAGTCAGCCCTATCTGAAATACTATGACCGGGAACTGGCAGAAACTGCCGTGTCCGGCTGGCTGGAATCCCCGGTACACCGGGAGAATCTGCTCAATGAAGACTCCGCCTATGTGGGCGTGGGCATCGCCAAGGGAAAAAATGACAACGGCGAGAGCGCCTGGTACTGCGTGCAGCTGTTCATGGTGAACGGCGGCGAGATCACCTGGGTGGACGATCCCATTCGCTGAAAAGAAAAAGAGGAAGGACTTATGTCCTTCCTCTTTTTTATGTATGGAGAGATCAGAAAATCTTGGTCTCGGCACGGCGCACGCCGTACACATCCTCCAGCTCATGCTGGTGATAGAGATAACCCTCGTGGTCGAAGTACTTGGCGCCGGTGGGGCACTTCTTCACGCAGGCGCAGCACTTGATGCACTTGCCCGCCACATTGGAGAAGTCCTCGAAGTCGATGGAGCCCATGGGGCACAGCTGGGCGCACAGACCGCACTTGGTACACTTGTCGGCGTCGGTCATGGGCTTGGCCTTCAGGAAATCACGGATGGGCTCGCCGTTGCGGTCACGGGGGGTGTAGTAGGGACGGATGGGATCGCAGCCCTCCACGGCCACCAGCTCGGTGGTGCCGGCGTTGACACGCTCCACGGTCAGCTCGGCCAGCTTGGCGCACAGAGCCATGTCGTCGGCGTCGGGGCGGCCTGCGCCCAGAGTGGTGGAGAAGGAATGCTCGCCCACGAAGGCGCCTGCGGCGATGGGCTTGAAGCCGTTGTCACGCATGACATTGCGCAGCTCCATCAGACCGTCGTCGAAGTTGCGGTTGCCGTAGAGCACCACGGGGACGGCCAGAGCGCCCTCGGCCTTGATGGAACCCTGCACATAGGGCAGGATGAGGTTGGGCACGCGGCCTGCGTACACGGGGACACCCAGAACCACCAGCTCGTCGGCGGAGAAGTTCAGCTCCTGCTTGCGGGCGGCGGGGGAGTTGAAGCTGCGGCTCTCACAGGGGACGCCCAGCTTGTCGGCAATATCCTTGGCCAGAGTGTTGACTACCTTTTCGGTGGTGCCGGTGGCGCTGAACCACACGGCCTGTACTTTTTTGATCTGCATAATCTTTTCTCCCTGTGGTGATCAGAAGTCGTAGAACTCCAGATTTACATTGGCGACATGTTCCTTCTCGGCGGCGTAGATGCCGGTCATGTGGGGCTGATCCAGATGGACCTTCTGTGCCTCGCGGCTGTCCCACTGCTCCACCAGAATGATCTTGTTCTCATCGGAAGCGCTGGGGCAGTACTCATACTGGACACAGCCCTCCTCGGCGAGAATCTGGGGGCGGATGGCGGCCACCTTCTGCAGGAAGGCCTCCCGCTGACCGGGATTGATGGTGTAATTGACCAGAAGCTTCAGTGCCATAAACAGTTCCTCCTTATCCGCGGCTCTTCTTGAAGGTGAGGTAGCCCTCCAGAATGAGACCCGCCGCCACAGCGTCCACGGTTTTCTTTCTCTTTTTTGCGTTCTGACCGGACTCGAAGAGGATCCGGTGGGCATCGATGGTGGTGCGGCGCTCATCCCAGAGTACGGGCTTGAGTCCGGTGGCTTCCTCCACCTTGTGGGCGAATTCCCGATACAGGTCGGCGCGGGGGCCCTCAGAACCGTCCATGTTCCGGGGGAAGCCCATGACCAGCTCCTCCACCTTATACTGCTCGACGATCTTGCGCAGTTCCTCCAGAACCACCTCTGCCTTGCGGGAGTGGATGGTGGTGGTGGTGCCTGCCATAAACCCGGTGGGGTCGGAGATGGCAACGCCGGTGTGGGCATCTCCATAGTCGATGGCCATGATTCTCATGCGCATCACTTCCTTTCCACACCATTATACCGCCAATGAGGAAAAAAACAAGGGCAAAGGGGGAAAGTAAAGGGAAAGGACTGGAAAAAAACAGTTCTGTGTGGTAAACTGACAGACAGGTGATAATTATGATCCAAATTGGAAACATTCCCCTGCCCATCGGGGCGGGGATGGAAGAATTGAGAAAAAAAGCGGCCAAGGCGTTGGGTGTCCGCCCCGGGACACTGGGGGAACTGACCATCGTACGAGCGTCCATCGACGCGCGAAATAAGTCGGAAGTCCACTATGTCTACACCGTGGAGACCGATATGCCCGGTGAGAAGAGCCTTGTGGTCAGCGCCCCCGGCAAGCATGTCAAGCTGGTGGAGCACCCCGAATATACCTTCCCCACCGTGACCCGAAAAGGCCGTACCATGCCTGTCGTGGTGGGCATGGGCCCCGCGGGACTGTTCGCGGCCCTCTATCTGGCCCGGAACGGCATCCCCTGCGTGGTGCTGGAGCGGGGACAGGATGTGGATACCCGCACCCGGGATGTGGAAACTTTCTGGGTCACAGGTGGACTGAATCCCGCCTCCAATGTCCAGTTCGGTGAGGGCGGCGCGGGCACTTTCTCCGACGGCAAGCTCACCACCGGAACCCACGACTCCCGCATCTCCTCGGTGCTGGATACCCTGGTGGATGCCGGCGCTCCCGAGGATGTGAAGTACTCCCACAAGCCCCATATTGGCACTGACATCCTCCGGGAGGTGGTCAAGACCATCCGCAGGGAGCTGATCTCTCTGGGCTGTGATGTGCGCTTCGGGCACAAGCTGACCGCCCTCCATGTGAGTGGGGATCAGCTGACCTCCATCACGGTGCAGGGCCCCGAAAACCGCTACGATATGCTCTGTGACGCCCTGGTGCTGGCTCCCGGCCACTCCGCCCGGGACACCTTCGCCATGCTCCACGAGGTGGGCGTCCCCATGGAGAAAAAGAAATTCGCCATCGGTGTGCGCATTGAGCATAAGCAGGAGAAGATCTCCGCCCGCCAGTACGGACAGGCGTGGGACAAGCTGCCCCCCTCCGACTATAAGCTGGCCTGTCATCTGCCCGATGGCCGCTCCGCCTTTACCTTCTGTGTCTGCCCCGGCGGCAAGGTGGTGGCTGCCGCCTCCGAGGAGGGACAGCTGGTCACCAACGGTATGAGTTACCGCGCCCGGGACGGCGAGAATATCAACGGCGGCTTCCTTGTGGGTGTGGGCCCCGAGGATTTCCCCGGCGATGTGCTGGCCGGTGTGCGTTTTCAGGAGAAGTGGGAGAAGGCCGCCTTCGAAATGGGCGGCGGAAACTACCACGCCCCTGCCCAGAAGGTGGGGGACTTCCTTGCCGGTCGTCCCTCCGAGGGCGTGGGCAGCGTGAAGCCCACCTACACCCCCGGGGTGAAGTGGGGAGCCATCGACGGCTGTCTGCCCGACTATGTGACGGGTACCCTCCGGGGCGCTCTGCCGCTGATGGACCGCAAGCTCCACGGTTTTGCCGATCCCGAGGCCGTCCTCACCGGCGTGGAGACCCGCTCCTCCTCGCCTGTGCGCATCCTCCGTGACGGAGGCTGCCAGTCCGCCATCCGAGGTCTGTTCCCCTGCGGCGAGGGCGCCGGTTATGCCGGCGGTATCGTTTCCGCCGCCGTGGACGGCATCCGCGTGGCTGAGGCTGTGGCAACTGCTGAATAAAAAATGAAAAGGCCTGCTGCAACTTGGCAGCAGGCCTCTTTTTAATCTTTTTTGAAAAATCCCGCGAGGAAATATCCGGCGGCAGGGAAGAGGAGGATGATGCTTGCCCATACAAGCAGAGCGGCATGATCGGCGGCCCCGAAAATGAGAAGCCAGATGCTCACCAGCATCAGAAACAGTCCCATCATCATGTTTTTCATGGCGATTCCTCCTTGTTTGATTTTAAGATTTACAGCACATGCTCGTGGTTGTTGATGTGGTTCATGCAGTAGCAGTGATAGCCGCTGCACTTGGAGCAGTAGCGGAACTCCATGTTGCCGTCGTCGGCATCGGTGACACCGCAGACACAGCACTTGTGGAGATAGCCCTTGCGCTGCTTGATGTCCTTCTGGGCCTGCT
>JAZQVX010000247.1:0-1664 GCA_045632045.1 Lawsonibacter sp. | reverse complement strand
TACAAACAGTAAAATCCCCGCAGAATCATTCTGCGGGGATTTATTTTGCTCACTTTTTTGTCTTGTTGATGATCCACTTCAGAAGCAGGATCACACCGGCAATGCCGACCACGATCCTCCACGGCTCTTTCTTCGGATCCTTTTTCACAGCAGCCCTCCGTCAGCTTCGGAAAAATGTCTTATACCGTGGCAGCACGACCTTGAAAAACACAGCCGCATTCACCGCCAGCAGCACACCGTACCCCGCCCGGGCATAAAACTCCGGAATCAGCAGGGAAATGCCGTTCATGTCCCCGCCGCCGAAAAAGGCGCACAGAAGGCTGAGATACAGCGGGTCCAGCAGCAGCATGGCGATGGTGACATAATAGGCGCAGGCCTTCACCACTTTGGAGGGGCACTTTCCAATAAGCCCCGTCAGCGCGGTGAGCAGACAGGCCGCCCCCAGCGTGGCAAGAGAACCCACAAGGCAGAACAGCCCAAGTTGGGTGTCTGTCATCCGGTCTGCGTACACATCGATCTGCATCCCCAGACCCATGAGGTTGATCCCCTTAAAAACCCCGATGCTCAGGGCATAGAGGAGGTGGGCTCCCTCATGGACGAGATAATAGGCGGCGACAGCGCACAGCAATCCCAGATACTGCCGCCCCCGTTTGCTCAGATGTTCCATCAATACTTCCGCTTGAGCACCATATAGCTGGCCCAGTACAGGAAGATCAGCAGCGCCACGCCGTCGGCGGCCAGATCGGCCAGTTCTTCCCGCCCGACGACACGCAGAGCGATGGAGCCCACGGCGGCGATGATGACGAACAGATAGCCCGCCCAGGCCCAGGCCTTGCCCCGGATGAAGCGGTTGCGCTCGTCCTCCAGCGCCACATCCACCTTCTCCTTATAGGCCTCGTCGGTGCGATACTTCATCTGCCGGAATATCTGAAATCCCCCGATCACGGCCAGCGTAAATCCCGTGGTTCTCCACACGTCATCGATCCGCCCGGCCATGCCGCAGCCGACGAGCACCAGTCCAAGCAGCACCCAGAAAATGCTCAGATAAATCTTCTTGCCGTATTTCATTTGTTACCTCCGTTCAGGTCGTCCTCTTCAAAGATAAATACTTCCTCAATGGTTATGCCGAAATACCGGGCGATCTTCCACGCCAGAAAGATGGAGGGGTTATACCGCCCCGTCTCCAGAGAGCTGATGGTCTGGCGGGAGACGCCCAGCTCTTTGGCAAACTCCTCCTGCCGGATGCCCCGGTCTTTTCGGATCTCTTCAATGCGGTTTTTCACGGCGCACCTCCTTTGCGATGTAAAGTTTACTTTACAATCACAATATAACACACAGCGTTTTATATGTCAAGCACACTTTACATTTTACCGATATGCCCTCTCAGTCAGCTTCGCTGACAGCTCTCCCAAAGGGAGAGCCAAGGGTGCACGCCGATGTCATTCTCAGGAACCTTGCCTCTCCCTTTGGGAGAGGTGGAACGGCGCAGCCGTGACGGAGAGGGCAGTCCACGAAAAACCCCCGTGAGCCTTACGACTCACGGGGGTGAAAGTTTGCGTGGAAGCCGGACATTGGGGAGTGCCGGTGTTCCGGGTATTCAAATTACTTGGCGTACTCGACGGCCTTAGTCTCACGCAGCAGGTGGACCTTGATCTGGCCGGGGT
>JAZQVX010000246.1:0-2604 GCA_045632045.1 Lawsonibacter sp. | reverse complement strand
CAACATCTTCAACAACATTCCCATGGGCCGTCTGTGGGGCAGCCTGTTCTTCGTGTTCATGTCCTTCGCCGCCCTGACCACCGTTCTGGGCGTGTTTGAGCTCATCATCTCCTGCACCACCGACCTGTTCGGCTGGAGCCGTAAGAAGGCCTGCATCGTCGACGGCGTTTTGATGTTCTTCCTGGCTCTGCCCTGCGCCCTGGGTTTCAATGTCCTCAGCTTCATCCAGCCTCTGGGCCCCGGTTCCGTCATCATGGATCTGGAGGACTTCATCGTTTCCAACCTGATCCTGCCCGGCGGCTCTCTGGTGTTCATCCTGTTCTGTACCCTGCGTTACGGCTGGGGCTGGGACAAGTTCATCGCCGAGGCCAACGAGGGCCGCGGCCTGAAGGTCGCCCAGTGGATGCGTCCCTACTGCACCTTCGTGCTGCCCATCATCGTGGGCAGCATTCTGGTGCTGGGTCTGGTCTAAGACATAAAAAAATCCGCCCGATACATTTAAAATGTATCGGGCGGTTCTTTTTTGTTACATGTCGATCTCGATCTCGAAGGGATCGCCCAGACCAACGGGGCCGCCGATGAAAGCAGCGGTGATCTTGCCGTTCTCACGCAGGACACCGGCACGGACGATACCGGCAGGCTGGACAAAGTCCTTGGCGAACTCGCCGTCGGCGGCGTCGCGGCTCTGAGCCACAGCGGAAGCCAGAGAACCGGAGCCGCAGCTGCCCTCCCAGATCAGGGTGTCGGGCTCCACCACCTTGACCAGAGGAGTCATGGTGCCGGTCTCGTTGTTCAGGAACATGACACCGTAGGCGTCAATGGGGTTCAGAGCGGTCAGCACCTGCTCCTCGGCCTTGGCAAAGAACTCCTCAGAGGGCTCCACACCCTCCACCACCAGATGGGCAATGCCGCCCAGATGAACCAGAATACCGGGGACGCCGTCCACAGCGGTATCGGTGACGGAAACGGGAGTGGGCATCTCGGCGCGGGAAGTACCAGCCTCCAGATCGGTGTCCACGGTAACGATGTGGTCACAGCCGGAAGTTTCGACGCGAACCTTGCTCATGCCGCCCTTCTGCTTGGCGACCAGCAGGCCGAAAGCGCGGGTAGCATTGCCGCAGAACTCGCCGCCCATCATCTCCATACGGCCGTCGCCGCCCTCCTGAGTGGGATAGATGAAACCGACCTGCTCACACTTGAGCTCCTCGATCTCCATGATCTTGGCGGCCACTTCGGCGCGAATGGAACGATCCACCTCATCCAGAACATAGACGGTAATGTTGCCGGCGGGGTCGGCACGCAGAATATTCAGCTTCATAACATGACTCCTCTTCTTTTTTGATTTGGGGCGCCGTTTTACTTATACTCCCATTATACCTGTATTTGGGACAAATTGCAATTTCTTCCGCAAAAATTAAAGGCTCCCATCGGAAAGATGGGAGCCCAAAACAGGAGGAGAACCTGTTTTTACTTGTTGTCGTTCTCGTGGAGCTTCTTGCCCACCTGAGCCATGACATGGAGCATGGTCAGGGCAGCCAGACGCTCGGTACAGCCGGTCTGGTCATAGGCGGGAGCCACCTCCACCATATCCATAGCCACCACCTTACCGGTCTTGCAGATGGCGGTGAGCATCTCCAGCGTTTCATCGTAAGCCAGACCACCAGGCAGAGGGGACGCGGCACCGGGGGCGATGGACATATCGTAGCCGTCGATGTCGAAGGTGATGTAATAGGCGTCAGCCTCGGGAATCTGATCCAGAACATACTGCACGCCCTTGCTGTGCAGGTCACGGGCGGAGATCAGCTTGCTGCCGTAGGCCCGGGCGTCATCGTAGTCGGTTTTCTTGCCGCTGCCCATGCCGCGCAGCCCGATCTGAACCATATCACCGATGTGATCCATCTCAGACATACGGCGCAGGGGGCTGCCGTTGCCCTGCTGCAGGGGGCCAACATGGCTGGTCCAGTCCAGATGGGCGTCGAACTGGATGACATAGATCTTCTTGCCGCACTCCTCCAGCGCTCTGGCAACGGGGATACTGATGGAGTGGTCGCCGCCCATGACCATGGGGATGGCGCCGGCCTTGATGATGCGGCGGACGGCGCGCTCGATACACATAAAGGAGTACTCGCGATCACCCTGCAGAACATCGGCGTCGCCGCAGTCGGCAATGGTGATGGGATAGGCCAGCATCTGCTCGTCGGCCTCATAGTCGTAATAGCCGACGGTACCGCGGCCATACTGGGTGGACGCCTCGCGGATGCGGCGGGGACCCATGCGGGCGCCGCTCAAAAAGCCAACGCCCATATCGAAGGGGACACCCAGAACGCCAAAGTCGGCTTTGAGTTCATCCAGATCCAGGCAGATGGGATAACGGCCAAAGGAACAAATACCGGTGATCGGCTGGCTGATTAGTTCAGGACGCATAACTTTCTTCTCCTTATATATTAGATTCAATCTGTCAGTTTGGTGGGCAATGTGACCATCACTCACCGCTCTTGATGATTGAATTATAACACTTCTTCCAAAAACCGCAATAACTTCCGTTATCTTTAAGCCACTTTTTTCCTTTTAAAAGAAAAGCCTGTTCCCCATTTACCTTGTTTT
>JAZQVX010000245.1:0-5577 GCA_045632045.1 Lawsonibacter sp. | reverse complement strand
CGGCGGAGAGAAGAATGTCAAATTCGACGTTTTCTATGACAACTGCAATGCCGATTCCACCGTTCTGACCCAGATCATTGCCGACTTTATGGTGGATCAGGTTGATCTGATGGTGGGCGTGGCCACCCCTGTGGCTGTCCAGATGCAGGCCGACACCGCCGATTCCGGCATCCCCGTGGTGTTCTCCGCCGTCTCTGACCCCGTGAGCGCAGGTCTGGTGGATTCTCTGGAGACCCCCGGCGCCAATCTGACCGGCACTTCCGACTATCTGGACACCAACTCCATTATGAACCTGATCTTCGCCGCCCAGCCTGACACCGATAAGATCGGCCTGCTGTACGACCAGGGCCAGGACTCCTCCACCACTCCCATCGCCGCTGCCAAGGCCTATCTGGACAGCAAGGGCATCGAGTACGTGGAGCGCACCGGCACCACCGTGGACGAGGTCATGCTGGCCGCCGACGCTCTGGTAGCCGACGGTGTGGACGCCGTGTTTACCCCCACCGACAACACCATCATGACTGCCGAGCTGTCTATTTATGAAACTTTCATTGATGCCGGTATCCCTCACTACACCGGAGCTGACTCTTTTGCTCTGAACGGCGCTTTCCTGGGTTACGGCGTGGACTACGCCAATCTGGGTGTTGAGACCGCTCAGATGGTGGCCGACATCCTGCTGAACAATGCTGATCCCGCTTCTACTCCCGTGCGTACTTTCGATAATGGCACTGCTACCGTGAATACCGAAATCTGCGAGGCTCTGGGTATGGACTTCGCTGAGATGGAGCAGATTTTCGCACCCCTGTGCACCAAGGTGCAGAGCATCGTCACCGCCGAGAGCTTTGAGGATCTCAATGCGTAATTTTGTAGGGGACGATGTCCTCATCGTCCCAAATATCATTCAGCATCCTGAGGGGCCGATGGAGGCATCGGCCCCTACATCCGATTTGGAGGAGACATCCCTATGAATCTCACATCTCTGCTCGGTCTGGGTCAGACGGCTCTCGAATTGGGTCTGATCTGTTCCCTGACGGTGCTGGCTCTGTTTCTGAGCTATACCATGCTCAATGTCTGTGACCTGTCCACCGACGGCTGTTTTACCCTCGGCGCGGCGGTTGGCGCGGTGGTTGCCATTTCCGGGCATCCTTACCTGGCCATCGCGGCAGCCATGGCGGCGGGTGTGTGTTCCGGCTTCGTGACCGCCCTGCTCCAGACCCGGATGGGTGTGGACAGTTTGCTGGCAGGTATCATCGTCAACACCGGCCTGTATTCCGTGAATATCTTCGTCATGGGGGGCGCGGCTCAGCTCAATCTGAACAAGACCACCACCGTATTTACCCTTGCCAAGGATCTGCTGGCAGGTACCCCTCTGGCGGGGCAGTATAAGCTGGTGGTGGCAGGTGTGGCCGTGGCCCTTGTGGTGGCATTCCTCACCTTCTTCCTGAACACCCGACTGGGTCTGTCCATCCGGGCCACCGGCGACAACCCCGATATGGTGCGGGCCTCCTCCATCAACCCCATTTTTACCACCACCGTGGGTCTGTGCGTGGCCAACGCCTTTACCGGTCTGTCCGGCTGTCTGCTCTCTCAGGCCCAGAAGTCTGTGAACACCGACATCGGCAGCGGTATGGTGACGATTGCTCTGGCCTCTCTGCTCATCGGCCGTACCATGATGGGCAAGGGCGGCATCTTCAGCCGGGCCGTGGGTATGGTGCTGGGCGCCTTCGTGTTCCGACTGGTTTACACCGTGGCTCTGCGCATGAATATGCCCGCCTATATGCTGAAACTGGTGTCCTCCGCCATCGTGGTGGTGGCCATCTTCCTGCCCTACATGAAGCGGCAGATGCCCCTGATGCGCCGGGCAATGGCGGGAAAGGGGAAGGGAGGCAACTGAGATGCTGAAGATCGACAACATTTCCAAGACCTTTAACCCCGGCACCGTCAACGAAAAGCGGGCCATTTCCGAGCTGTCCCTCCATCTGGAACAGGGGGATTTCGTGACCATTATCGGCTCCAACGGCGCGGGAAAATCCACACTGTTCAACGCCGTTTGTGGAGATTTTTACACCGACAGCGGCTCCATCATTCTGGATGGACAGGACATCACCTTCCAGCCCAGCTATGTGCGCTCCAAGGGGATCGGCCGACTGTTTCAGGATCCCATGCGGGGCAGCGCCCCCGGCATGACCATTGAGGATAACCTCTATCTGGCGGCCGGCAGCGGCGGTGCCTTCTCCCGCATCGGCAGGGCTGACCGCGCCAAGTTCCGGGACCGTCTGGCACTGCTGGGAATGGGGCTGGAGGATCGGATGAAGCAGCCTGTGGGTCTGCTCTCCGGCGGTCAGCGTCAGGCATTGACCCTGATGATGGCCACCATGGTGCCACCCAAGCTGCTGCTGCTGGATGAGCACACCGCCGCCCTCGACCCCGGAACGGCGGAAAAGGTGCTGGAGATCACCAAAAATGTGGTGGCGGAGTACAATATTACCACCATGATGATCACCCACAACATGAGCGATGCCCTGACCCTGGGCAACCGCACTCTCATGATGGACTCCGGCCGGATCGTGCTGGACATCAGGGGGGAGGAGCGGGAGGGCCTTACCGTGCCCGACCTGCTGGAGCGATTCAGGTCCGGCGCGGGCAAGGGGCTGGACAACGACAGAATTCTGCTCTCCTGAAGATGGAAAAGGCCGTGGCTTTCGCCGCGGCCTTTTCCGTTTATAAACGATTTGTAAATTTCCAAAAAACAATGTCCATTTGTGAAAAGTTGTGGTATGATATTATCTGGACTACTATATACGAAAGGGCGTGACAGGCGTGAAAAAGAAGTGGCTGAAAATTGGGCTGCTGGCCGGACTGTGTCTGATGCTGAGCGGCTGTCTGTTCCGCTCTCCCGGCGATCTGTACGAACAGCCGGCGAAATCTGCCGGTTATGAGCAGCTCAACCGCACCATCGCCGACATCAAGAGCGGTCTGGAGGCAGAGTACGGCACCAGTGTGGAAAATGCCGTCATCGTGACCGGTAGCCACACCGCCACCATCCAGCTTCAGGATCTGGACGGAGATGGGGAGCGGGAGAGCGCGGTGACCTTCATGCGTCTGCCCGGTGCGGAGAATGCCATTAAAATTTTCATTTTCCGGCAGGAGGGCGAGGTCTATGCCGTTTCAGGCATCGTGGAGGGCGACGGCGCGGCCCTGTACTCGGTGGACTATGTGGATCTGAACGGTTCGGGCAAGAAGGAGATCGTGGTCAACTGGCAGGTCAGTGCCGGCGTATACAAGCTGGGGGCCTATACCATCGACGAGGTGACCAAGCCCGTGACCATCCAGAAAGATGACACCACCGTGGCGGTCTGGCAGTCCCTCAACGCGGAGAAACGCGCGGCCCTTCGGGCGACCGAACTGCTGCTGACCTCCTGGAGCGGTGCTGCCGATGGTACCCGGGGCTATACACTGGCCGATCTGGACAAGGACACGCAGGCCGAGGTGGCGGTGGTACGCATCGACGCCTCCGGCATGGGCAGCCATGTAGAGGCCTTCGACTGGAAGGACGGAACGCTGACCAGCTGCGGCGTGGTCAATCTCTCCGCGGGCATCAAGTCTTTGGCAAAGCTGCGCTCCAATTATGTGGGCGGAGAACTCTACCCCAGTGCCCTGTATGTGAGCAGTACCCTCCACGACGGTGAACGGGTGGTGGATGTGCTGACATGGCAGGAGGGCGGTCTGGTGAACCTGTCCATGGACGAAGAAACAGGCGTGAGCAAAGAGGTCATCATCGGCTATACCGATGTGAATATGTCGGACATCAATGCCGATATGATTCTGGAACTGCCCAAGCCCAGCCCCCTGCCCTCCCTGACGGAGAACGCCCCCGGCAATTTCTATCTGATCAACTGGTATCAGTATCAGAAGAACGCCGATGTGCGGCGGATCGTGACTACTTATCACAATGTGGCTGACGGATGGTATCTGGAAATCCCCGACAACTGGAAAAACAAGATTACCATTTACAAAAACGACACCGTTATCGGACAGCGCGAGGTGATCTTTGCCTATCTGCGGGGCGGAGAGGAGACACCGGTGCCCTTCCTGAGCATCTATCGTCTGACGGGCACCAACCGTGCGGACGCATCTACCCGGGCGGGACGATTCGTTCTGAGAGAAGAGGAATTGATCATTTACAGCGCGAAGTTCTATGATGTGAAATTCAACTGTGGACTGGACGAGGCGGAGCTGATGAACAGCTTCCACATTCTCCAGAACGGTTGGGAGGACTATTGACCCCATTCCCAAGGGAAACGGAGGAAATCTTTATGAGAAAAGTTTTAGTGCTGGAGGATGAGGAGAACATCCGCAGCTTTGTGGTCATCAATCTGAAGCGGGCCGGCTATACCACCATTGAGGCCGGCTGCGGCATGGATGCACTGGCAGCCCTGAAGGCTAACCCCGACATCAAGGTGGCGCTGCTGGACATCATGCTGCCCGATATTGACGGCTTTGAGGTCTGCCGCCGCATCCGGGCCATGGACAACAAGATCGGCATCATCATGCTGACTGCCCGCACCCAGGAGATGGACAAGGTCACCGGTCTGATGTCCGGCGCGGATGACTATGTCACCAAGCCCTTCTCCCCCGCGGAGCTGACTGCACGCGTGGATGCCCTGTTCCGCCGCACCGGCGGAGAGGAGCGGGTATCCAGTGCCGACGAGATCAGCGCACCCCCCTTCCTGCTCAATACCAGAAACCGTACGCTGGAGAAAAACGGACAGCGGGTGAAGCTGACTCAGGTGGAGTATTCCATCGTCAAGCTGTTCATGGAAAACCCCGGCAAGGCGCTGTCCCGGGAGGAGATCCTGGACAGCGTGTGGGGGAAGGAATATTTCGGTGAGCTGAAGATCGTGGATGTGAACATCCGCCGTCTGCGCATCAAGATCGAGGATAATCCCCAGAAGCCCATCTTTGTGAATACCGTGTGGGGCTATGGGTATAAGTGGGGCGGCTAAGCCCAACAACATTTCGGAAGAGGAGGTATCACGATGGCCAAAAATACCAAGATCAAGGACAAACGAAAGATCCGGGGCATTCGCCGCCGCTGGCTGCTCAACAGCGTGGGCGTGGTGGCGCTGATCCTGACCATCGCGGTGCTGACTCTGGCAACATCCCTGTGGAGTTTCTATTACGAGGGGACGCTGGAAGATCTGGAGGCCCGGGCGAGTTCCGTGGTATACAGCTTCAGAAACTATTCCGCTTCGGAGTATCGCTCCGCCGCCCAGCGCATGGTCAACGACTATGAGGAGAAGGGCAAGCTGGAGCTGCAGTTTCTGGACGCTTACGGCGCGGTGGTTTTTTCCGGCAATGACCTGACGGCAGGTACGGTTCCTGAAACACCCGATGTTTTGGGGGCGCTGGAACGGCAGGAAACGGTGAGCTGGTTGGGGGAGGACCCCGCCACCGGAGAGCGGATCATTGCCGCGGCCAGCCCTCTGGTATACAGCGGTCAGACGGAAGGCGTCATTCGCTATGTGTCCTCTCTGGACGGCATCAACCGGCAGTTTACATTCTCACTGGCGGTGG
>JAZQVX010000244.1:0-2304 GCA_045632045.1 Lawsonibacter sp. | reverse complement strand
CACCGTCATCTGCTCGGTTTCACGGCTGGCGGTGCCGTTGCCGATGGCGATGTGCTGCACGCCATGCTTGCGGATGAGGGCGGAGAGCTTGGCGATGCACTCCTGCTTCTGGCGCTCGCCGTGGGTGGGATAGACCACGGTAGTATCCAGAACCTTGCCGGTTCCGTCAATCACTGCCACTTTACAGCCCATGCGGTATCCGGGATCCAGGCCCATGGTGACATGGCCCTTCACGGGGGGCTGCATGAGCAGGGGCTTCAGGTTCAGACCGAACATGCGGATGGCGCCCTCATGGGCCTGCTCGGTGAGGTGATTTCGGATCTCACGCTCCATAGAGGGCTGGACGAGGCGGTCATAGGCGTCGTCGGCGGCATCACGCACAAACATCATGGCGGCGGTGCCGGGAACGGTCATGCGGCGCACCGCCACATGGGCAGTTTCCGCATCCAGCTCCACGCTGACCTTCAGCACCTCTTCCCGCTCGCCCCGGTTGACCGCCAGAATCTGGTGGCCCTGCAGTCGGCTGACAGGGGTTTTGAAGTCATAGTACAGACGATAGACGCTGTCCTCGGGCTGGGCGGAGGCCGCCTTGGACACCAGCACTGCCCGCTTCAGGTAGAGCTCGCGCAGCTGCTTGCGGATCTCAGCGTCGTCGGAGATCATCTCGGCGATGATGTCGGAGGCGCCCTGCAGGGCCTCCTCCACGGTGTTGACCCCCTTCTCCCCGTCCACGAAGTCGGCGGCGGCCTGCTCGGGGTCCACCACGCCGGCGTTGCGGGCGAAGAGCAGCTCAGCCAGAGGTGCCAGCCCCTTCTCCCGGGCCATGGTGGCGCGGGTGCGGCGCTTCTGCTTGTAGGGGCGGTAGAGGTCCTCCACCTCGGCCAGGGTGGCGGCGGCGGCAATGGCCTGCTCCAGTTCCTCAGTCAGCTTGCCCTGATTGGTGATGGAGGTGATGACCTCCTCCCGGCGCTTCTCCAGATTGCGCAGATACTGCAGCCGGTCGCTCAGCTCGCGCAGAAGCTGGTCGTCCATGGAGCCGTGCAGCTCCTTGCGGTATCGGGCGATAAAGGGGATGGTGGCCCCCTCGTCGATCAGATTGACCACATTGGTCACATGTTCTTCACTTCTCCCCAGCTCAGCGGCCAGAGTCTTTAAAATATCCATTTGGGGTGTCGCTCCTTGTGTTCGGATTTCCTCTTTAGTTTACAATAACTGCGAAAAAATGTCCATGCTAAATCGAATTTCTTTGGAAGTGGGGTAAAATCTTTGAAAATCCGACTTTTCTCTTGACTTTTTTTCCTCCAGTCACTATGATATCTCAGTATGTTTATCGAATGTTGTAACGGAGGTGCGTGATGAAACGCAGTACGATCATTGCCGCGGCGCTTTGTCTCTCCCTTTTTTCCCTGAACGGCTGCTCCCAGCAGCAGGAGGAACCCGCGCAGCAGCCCCAGCCCTCCCAGGAGCAGATCGAAGTTCCCGCCCCCGCCCCCGCTGAGCCCGCCCCCGCACAGGGCGAACAGATCGTGGCTCAGCCCGAGATCCCCGAACCTCTGCCCATCCACCACATCCCCACCGGCGTGTGGCTGGCTCAGACCGATGTGGGCTATTCCAACTATTACTACTTCAATTCCGAGGAACAAAACGGCCGCTATCTCAGTCTGGACTACGGTCTGGGCATGTCCTTCAACTACGAGGGCAGCGGGGATGAGCTGGTCTTCCTCATGGGCGACGACGCCGATGCCCAGACCGCTTACATTGAACAGGCCGAGGGCGACAGCTTCACCCTTGTCTGGGAGAACAATCTGCCCGAAACGCTGGAGTTCGCCAGCGAAGGCAATCTGGATGAGTTCCACTTCTACTCCAACGAGGCACTCATCAAGCTGGCCTCTGCCTATCATACCCACAGCGGCAACACCCCCACTTCCCTGGCCGCCGCCATGACCAACAAGGACAACACTGTCACCGTCCAGCTCTATGACAATCTGGGCGACCACAACTCCACCAGCGCATGGTACATCCTCGACCGCTTCACCGCCAGGGGCACCAATCTGCTCGACGGCTCGGAGATTGACCTGCTGGCCCATCTCGCCCCCCCTGTCGAGGAGGAACTTCCCACCGAGGAGGATGTCCCTGCCGAAGAGGAGATCCCCACTGAGGAGGAGCAGCTTCCCGCTGAGGGCGAAGAGCTGCCCCCTGAAGAGGAGGCCCCCGCCACCGACGAGATTCCCGAAGAGGAACCTTCTGTGGACGAGGTTCCCACAGAGGAAACGCCCGGCGAGATTCAGCCCTGAACACAAAAAC
>JAZQVX010000243.1:0-9467 GCA_045632045.1 Lawsonibacter sp. | reverse complement strand
TGAAACGGACACAGATGTCCGGGCTGTGGTGCGTGCTGGTCATAGCCGGAGGTTTTCTTCTGGGCGGCGCGCTGGGCTGTCTGTTGGGATCTTTCGCCGCGGAGAGCGGTATGGAGGAAGTAACGCACTATCTCCGTGATTTCCTTGCCCTTGCGCGATCGCGGGAAGTGTTCTGGAGCGTTCCCTCGGTACTGTGGAACCGGGGGCGATGGCTGTTGTGCTGCGGCATCCTTGCTCTGAGTGGTATTGGCGCTGTGGCACTTCCGGTGCTGTTTGGTCTGAGAGGATTTTTACTCGCTTTCGGAGTGAGCTGCTTTGTGCGTGTGTTCGGGGTGCTTGGTCTGATCCCTTCGGCTTTGTTGTTTGCCGTTCCGGCGCTGTTGTGGGCTCCCGGTTTTCTGCTGTTGGGCATATTTGCCTTTAAGCGCAGCTGTCGAAAAGGGGAGCCGGTGGGAAACGATTTCCGAAACGGCATCTTCGTTGCCGGAATCTTTCTCCTTTTGTGTGTTGTGTTTGAGTGTGGTCTGCTGCCGCGGCTGATGTCAGCGGCGGCCTGTATTCTGGAATAAAGGGGGGTGTACCCGGTGTCTGATCTGCTGCTTGCTTATGAATCCTACCTGAAGGACAATAAAAAGGCCTCTGCCAATACCATCAGTTCCTACATGCGTGATATGCACCAGTACAGAGGATATCTGATGCAGCAGTCTGTGGCGCTGCTGGATGCCGGGGTGCCCAATATCGAAAGCTTCTGTCTTTGGCTGACCCGACAGGGGAAATCCCCCGCTACAGTGACTCGTGCGTTGGCGGCGATCAAGTCCTTCTACCAGAGCATGATTTTGCTGGGTTATGCCCAGACGAACCCCGCAAAAGATGTGACTCCCGTCCGTGTGGAGCGTAAGCTGCCCCAGGTTCTGACAGGTCGGGAGGTGGAGCTGTTCCTGGAACAGCCCGAGTGTACCGATCTGAAAGGCTTCCGGGATCGAGCCATGTTGGAACTGCTCTATGCTACCGGCATTCGTGTCAGCGAATTGATCGCCCTGAATGTGGATGATCTGGATTTCCATGGCAAGACCCTGCATTGTGCCGGACGAAGCAAGGATCGCCTGATCCCTCTGTACCCGGCGGCTGTGCGGGCTCTGAGCGACTATGTCCAGACCGTCCGTCCTCAGCTGGTCAATGCTCCGGACGAGATGGCCCTGTTTGTCAACATGTCCGGCGAGCGGATGAGCCGTCAGGGCTTCTGGAAGCTCATCAAGTACTATCAGGAGAAAGCCGGGATCAAAAAGGAGATCACCCCCCATACTCTGCGCCACTCCTTCGCGGCGCATCTGCTGGAAAATGGCGCGGATCTGCGGGCCATTCAGAGCATGCTGGGGCATGCGGATATTTCCTCCACCCAGATTTATTCCAAACTCCTGAACCAGAAAATCAAAGATGTCTATCAAAAAGCCCATCCCAGGGCATGAGAAAACGGCCGCTGTGCAAACAGCGGCCGTTTTGGTATTTATTCGGTTTCCTGCCAGTTCTTGCATACATCGATCCAGTCGACGGCGTTGGAGTACTGCGCCAACTCGTCGCAGGTCAGCTCGATGGCGGAATTGGACCTGCCGGCGGCGGGGAAGACGGTGTCGAACCGCTTCAGAGACACATCCAGATAGGTGTCTACTCCGTCGGGATTGGCAAAGGGGCATACACCGCCTACCGCGTGACCGGTGAGGGCGGCGACCTGCTCCTGCGTGGGCATTTTTGCCTTGGCGTGGAAGAGGTGCTTGTATTTGCTGTTATCGATCCGGGCATCTCCTGCGGCCACGATCAGAATGCAGCGATCCTCAACCAGGAAGGACAGGGTCTTGGCGATGCGGGCGGGGATAACGCCGACGGCCTGAGCAGCCAGCTCCACGGTGGCGCTGGACACGGGGAATTCCAGAATATCATCCTCTCGCCCCAGAGGGGCGAAATAGGCACGGACTTTCTCGATGGACACCCCTCAGCCCTCCAGTTTCTTGGCAGTCTTGGCCAGGAAACGCTCGTCAGTGACGATGAATCGCTCGTGCGTGCCCTCGCCGATCAGACCCTTTTCGTCGCCTGCGGTGACTTTGAACTCAATGCGCTTGCCGTCCACGGCGGTGACTTCGCTCTCAGCCCACACTTTCAGCCCCACGGGGGTGGCGGAAACATGAGAGATGTTCAGCTTGGTGCCCACGGAGCTGTCGCCCTCGTTCAGAGCGGGGGCGATGGCCATCCATGCGGCCTTCTCCATGAGGGCACACATAAAGGGAGTGGCAAATACAGGCAGTGTACCGGAACCGGCGCAGATGGCGGTGTTCTGCTCGGTGACGACCTCCTCCACGCGGATTTTCATACCAACGGTAACAGACATTGGAATTCCTCCTTTGTTGATCTTTGCTTCATTGTACTACATCGCGGGGTAAAAATCCAGAACTTAATAGAGTCTTACATAATCTTCTGCGGCGTAACCGATGGTGTTGCCATACTCCACCAGATACCACTCATTGAAACGGTTGCGGATGAGCAGGGGAGCCCCCTTGGGTGCCCGGGCCAGAATAGGAGCGGATAAATCAGGGCGGGCGCGGATGTTCAGTGCCCCGAAGGAAACATCCACCACCCCGGAACGATTCTCCTGCCCTTCAAAGAAAGGAATGCCGAAATATTCGGTCAAAGACAGAACAAGATTGCGGGCGATGGCGGGGATATTCTCGGTGATCCAGTTGGCATCCTCTGTATTGTCGTGGTATGCCAGTTCCAGAAACACGGAGGGAGCCCGCACCAACCGCACTTCGCCAATGGTAGTGGTGCCCTCACTGCGCACCAGATTGGGAATGGGATAAATGGCCTTGAGTCCGTCGGTAATGATCCCGGCGGCACGCTGGCCCCGGGGACTGCCGGGGTAGTAGAACACGATGGAGCCCCGGACACTGCCGTACCGATCATCCGGGGCGGCGTTGGAATGGAGGGCGAGGTGGAGATCGTATCGGCCTGTATTGGAGGCGGCGATGGATCTGACGGCGGTCATGTCGGGGGTGTTGCGGGTATATTGAATGCCGGAAGCGTCCAGATAGGGTACCATGGCATCTGCCAGCAGATTCATATACTGCTCTTCGGTGCCTCCGGTGACATAGTAATTGCCCTCCTGAGTGGAGGGGGAGAGGTAAATAGCGGGCATGGCAATGCCTCCTCAAAAAAGTTTGCTCCATTCTATGAAAAAATTTGGAAAAGGGTGAAACTTTTTCTTTTGTTCCGCGTCTAAAGAAATAGAAGCAGCGAACTACTGTGATGAAACGGAGGAATAGATATGAAAAGAACACGACTGTTTGCCGCGGTGTTGGCTCTGCTCCTGCTGAGCGGATGTGGCGCAAGTGCCAAGATGGAAACTTCTGCCTCTGCTCCGGCGGCACCTGCGCCCATGCCCGAAGCGGCGATGCCTATGGAGAAATTTGAGAGTGCGTCCGATGCTGTTATGGAGCTTCCCATGGCGCCGGAGTACAGTATGTCCGGGACGACCGCCGGGGGAGTGGGGGAGAGCATCTATCAGCGGGCTGATGCCAAGCTGATCCGCCGCTGCAATGTGGAGCTGCAGACCGAAGAATTCGATGCGGCGGTGTCTGCTCTGTACGCGCTGGTAGAGGCCAACGGCGGCTATTTTGAAAACTCCTCTGTTCGGGGCGGTGGCTATTATAATGCCAATGCCCGCCGCACCGGCGAGTATGTGATCCGTGTTCCGGCAGAGAACTATGACGCCTTCCGCTCCGGGGTCGGGGAACTGGGCTATGTCAATTACAGCAATGAGAGTACCGAGGACATCGGGGAGCAGTACTATGATACCGAGGCTCGGGTCAAGACCCTGCGCACCAAGCAGGAGCGTCTGCTCATGCTGCTGGAAAAGGCAGAGAATATGGAAGACATCATCGAACTGGAATCCGCCTTGGGCGATGTGGAGTATGAGATCGAGCGCTATTCCTCCACCCTCAATCGCTACGACGGTCTGGTGAACTTTGCCACCTTCACCGTCAGCATCAGCGAGGTGGTTCGCGTGGAAGAGCAGGTGGGACAGGCCGACTCTCTGGGCGATCGCATGAGCGCCGGTTTCCGCTATGGCGTGGAGAATCTGAAGGACAGTGTGGAGGATTTCATGGTCTGGATCTCCTACAATGTCTTTGTTTTGGCTGCGTGGGTGGTGATCGGCGGCGTGATCGTTGTGATCATTCGCAGAAAGAAACCCGGATTTCCCAAGCTGAGAAGAAAAAAGGGACTGCCTGAAGACAAGGGCTGATCCACAATTACATGGTAAAAAAGCAGCGCTCAGGCGCTGCTTTTTTGCGGAAAATTTCTGTTTATGCGTCAAAATGGCTTTTCAACTATTTTGGACTGTGCTATAATTTCTTTGCAAAAAAAGAACAAAGGAAGTTATGGAATGAACACCTTAACTGAGTTTCTCGGCCGCATCCCGAAAAAAGTGGGTATGCGCAATATTAAAACATCTCTGGCAGCGGCTATCTGCGCCCTGATCTATGCCTTTTTCCCCACCAGAAGCCCTGCATTTGCCTGCATTGGTGCCATTTTCGGAATGGGCAGCGATCGGGAGAACTCCAAGCTCAACGGCGGAAACCGCTTCTTTGGTACCATCATCGGGGGTCTGATCGGCATTGTGTTGTTCCGGTTCTACCTGATCTTCTATCCTCAGGGCGGGCATCATCTGCTGCTGGTCCCCCTGGTCTTTGTGGGCACCATGGTCCTTATCGTCCTGTGCCAGATGTTCTGGGTGGGCGGTGTCCAGCCCGGCGGCGTGGTGCTTTGTATCGTGTTGTTCAATACCCCTGTTGATACCTACATCTCCTATGCCTTCAACCGCATGTTTGATACCGGCGTGGGTGTGCTGGTGGCACTGCTGGTCAACAGCTTGTTTACGGGCGGTTTTACTTACCAGTGGACCGAGCGATTCTATCGCATATTCCATGAAAAATCCAAATAATAAGAAAAGGAGAAAGCCATTGGCTTTCTCCTTTTTTCTGGTGCAAGTGAGCCTGTAAGCCGGGTTCTGTCTTTTAAGACAGCCATCTATCTCGACGCACCGTTGCCGATACGCTCCAGCCGCCTCCTGAACACGACCGGGCCGGTCTGTTGTGTTCCCACGGCGTTGCTCCGGATAGAGTTTACAGCATCACGATGTTCCCATGTGATGGGTGAGCTCTTACCTCGCCTTTCCACCCTTACCGTACAAAGTACGGCGGTATATCTCTGTTGCACTTTTCCTAGGGTCGCCCCCGGCGGGTGTTACCCGTTATCCTTGCCCTGCGGAGCCCGGACTTTCCTCATAGACGGGCCTTTCGCCCCGCCCACGCGGCTGTCCAGCTTACTTGCCCAATCATTATAGAAGAAAAGGGGAGAGGTGTCAAATGTTTTGTTGAATTTTTAACGCTCATGTGCTATCATATAGTGATATGAAATACATGGAAGGAGGACGATTCAATGTCCACCATTACCGAATATTTTGACTCCCTGCGCGGTGAGTCCATCGCCGTCATCGGTATGGGTGTGAGCAACACTCCGCTGATCAAGATGATGCTGCGCGCGGGTCTGAAGGTCACTGTTTGCGACAAGTCCAGCCGCGAGCGTGTGGAGGAACAGGTCGCCGAACTGGAGAGCCTTGGTGCCAGATTCCAGCTGGGTGAGGATTATCTGAACAAGCTGTATAAGTTTGATGTGATTTTTCGCACCCCCGGTCTGAGCCCCAACCATCCTGCCCTGCAGGAGGCAGCTCAGCGCGGCCGCACCATCACCTCTGAGATGGAGCTGTTCTTTGATCTGTGCCCCTGCCGTATCATCGCCGTGACAGGCAGTGACGGCAAGACCACTACCACCACCCTGATCAGTGAATTCCTGAAAGAAGCCGGTTACAATGTCTATGTGGGCGGCAATATCGGCAAGCCCCTTCTGCCCGATGTGGCCGGTATGGTAGCCGATGACATGGTGGTGTTGGAACTGTCCTCGTTCCAGCTTATGAGCATGAAGCGTAGCCCCAATGTGGCGGTGTTTACCAACCTCTCTCCCAACCATCTGGACTATCATCACACCATGGAGGAGTACACCGCGGCCAAGCTGAACATCTTCGTCCATCAGGATGAGAGCGGCCGGGCCGTGTTTAACTTCGACAATGAGATCACCCGCGAGCTGGCCCATAAGGCCCCCGGCAGCATGACCTATTTCAGCCGCCGCAATTCTCTGGAAGAGGGCGTCTATCTGCGTGACGGTGCCATCTGGCTCAACAATACCATGGGCAACCGCGAGGTGCTGCCTCTGGCTGACATCCAGATCCCCGGTGTCCACAATGTAGAGAATTATATGGCTGCTATTGCCGCCGTGGACGGTATTGTCCCCGACAAGTGTGTGCGTGCCGTTGCCAAGCGCTTCACCGGCGTGGAGCACCGCATTGAGTTGGTGCGCGTGCTGGACGGCGTGAAGTATTACAACGACTCCATTGGCACCAGCCCCACCCGTACCATGGCCTGTCTGGACTCCTTCGATCAGAAGCTGATCCTCATTGCCGGCGGCTACGATAAGGGCGTGCCCTTTACCCAGCTGGGCGTAGAGATGACCAAGAAGGTAAAAACCCTCGTGCTCTGCGGTGTCACTGCTCCCGCCATCCGCAAGGCTGTGGAGGAGGCTCCCGGCTATGCTGATTGCGGCATTGAGATCGTAGAAACTCAGGAACTGGGTGCTGCAGTTGCTGCCGCTCAGGCCGCCGCTGTGGAAGGCGATGTGGTGGTGCTGTCGCCTGCCTGCGCCGCATTCGACCAGTTCAAAAACTTCATGGAGCGCGGCAAGGTCTTTAAGCGACTGGTCAACGAACTTTGATACAAAAGGGAGGGTTCCCGTTTGAATTACGAAACTGTACTGAGCCGGCTGTGTTCTCTGGCCGGCCCCAGCGGATTTGAGTCCAATGTGGCGCAGGAAGCGGCAGAAATCCTGCGCGATGCCGTGGACGAAGTCCGTGTAGATAAAATGGGCAGTGTCATCGGTCTGCGCCGCTGCGGCAAGGACAATGCCCCCAAACTGCTGCTGGATGCCCATCTGGACGAGATCGGCTTCATCATTACCGGTCACGAGGAGGGCTATCTGCGTTTTGCGCCTCTGGGCGGCGTGGATCCCCGTATGCTCCCCGACCGGGAGCTGACCGTTATGACTCAGCCCCCCATCTTTGGCGTGGTGGCCTGTCTGCCTCCTCACATCCAGTCCTCTGAGGATATGGATAAGTCCCTGCCCATCCGGGAACTGTGGCTGGATGTGGGCTTGAGTCAGGAGGAGGCCGAAAAGCGTATCCCCATTGGAACACCCGCTGTCTACCGTACCGGCTGTACCCCTCTGGGGGAGAATCTGCTGTGCGGCAAGGCACTGGATGACCGCGCCTGCTTCGCCATTCTGGCGGACGCACTGGAACGGCTGAAGGGGGAGGAGTTGGATGTGGATGTCTATGTTCTGGGCAGTACCCAGGAGGAAACTCATTCCACCGGTGCCATCACTGCGGCCTACGGAATCTGCCCCGATATGTGTGTGGCAGTGGATGTGACCCACGGCGACAGCCCCGATGCCCCCAAGGATCAGACCTTCCCTCTGGGCGGCGGCCCTGTTGTGGGCATCGGCCCCAACTGCACCCGCTGGATGGCCGAGCGCATGAAGCGCTGCGCCAAGAAGCTGGATATGGAGGTCGGTCTGGAAGTGATGGCCGGTCATACCGGTACCAACGGCTGGGATCTGCAGATCAGCCGCGAGGGTGTGGCCACTGCCGTGCTGTCCCTGCCTCTGCGCTATATGCATACCCCTGTGGAGACCATCCACCGGGATGATCTGGATAAGACCGCCGCACTGCTGGCTGAGTTTATCCGAGGTTTAGGGGAGGAGGTGCCCAGCTATGTGCTCTGAGCTGTTTGAACTGTGCCGCCTGAGCGGCGTGTCCGGCGATGAGGATCGGGTGCGGGAGTATATCCGTCAGAAGGCTGCTCCCTATGCCGATTCCATGAGAACCGATGCCATGGGCAACCTGATCGTCTTTAAGAAGGGTGTCAAGAACACTGGGAATAAGCTGCTCATCGCCGCCCATATGGATGAGGTGGGCATCATTGTGACCCGCATTACCGACGACGGCTTTTTGAAGTTTGACTTCGTGGGTGGTGTGGATCGCCGCGTGGCCATCGGAAAGCCCGTTGTGATTGGGGAGAACAATACCCCCGGCATCATTGGTCTGAAGGCCATCCATCTGGTCAAGCGGGACGAGATGAAAAAGACCCCCAAGACCGATGCTCTGTATATCGACATCGGTGCCAAAAACAAGGAAGAGGCACTGAAGCTGGTTCAGCCCGGAACCTATGGCTGCTTTGTTGGTGAGCCTGAGGAATTCGGAAACGGTCTGCTCAAGGCCAAGGCCATCGATGACCGTGCCGGCTGCGCCATTATGCTCTCTCTGCTGAAGCAGGAGCTGCCCATGGATGTGACCTTTGCCTTTACTGTGCAGGAGGAAGTGGGTACCCGCGGAGCTTTTGGCGCCGCCTTCTCCGTGACCCCTGAAATCGGTCTGGTTCTGGAGACTACCACTGCCGCCAACCTGCCCGATGTGGAGCCCCACCGTCAGGTGTGCGCTCCCGGCAAGGGCCCTGTGATCTCCTACATGGACGGTGGTACCATTTATGACCGTCCTCTGTTCGAGAAACTGCGGGATCTGGCTGAGGCTAACGACATTCCCTGGCAGACCAAGGAATATATCGCCGGCGGAAACGATGCCCGTACCATCCAGCGCAGCAAGGCCGGTGTGCGTGTGGCGGCTATCTCCGCCGCCGTGCGCTATCTCCATGCGCCTGCCAGTGTGGGCTGCATGGCTGACTTTGAACACATGGAGCGGCTGGTCATGCTGTTCCTGAATGATTTGGCACAGGAGGCTTAACATGGAACTGTTTGAATATATGCAGCGGCTCAACGCCGCCCACGGCCCCGCCGGTGATGAGGCGAACATTCGTGAAGTCATCATGGAACTGGCCAAGCCCTATGCCGACGAGATGACCACCGATACGCTGGGCAATCTCATCGTGCGTAAGCAGGGGAGTGGCCCCAAGGTCATGTTTGCTGCCCACATGGACTCCATCGGCTTTATCGTGACCCATATTGAGAAGGAAGGCTTCCTGCGGGTAGGCCGCGTCGGCGGTATCCGTCCTCAGGAGATTGCCTTTACCCCTGTTCGATTCAAGAACGGTACCAAGGGCGTTATCGTGCCCGAGGAAAAGGCTGAGTTCGGCAAGCTGAAGCTGGACGAGTGTTATATCGACATTGGCGCCAAGAGCGACGAAGAGGCCAGAAAGCTGGTTCGCGTGGGTGATACCGCCATCTACGATACTGCTGTAAATTGCATGGGTAGTAAAGTAGTTTCCCCTTATATGGATAACCGCGTTTCCTGCGCTGTT
>JAZQVX010000242.1:0-3445 GCA_045632045.1 Lawsonibacter sp. | reverse complement strand
TAGAATCTGTAAAGGAAACACTCCTGTCAGCAGAAAGGAATGAGATCATGTCCGACAAAGAAAAATTCAAGGCATTCAAGAAGGGCATCGTGTCCGAAAACGAGGAGAAATACGGCAAGGAGTCCCGTGAAAAGTACGGCGACGATGCTGTAAACTCCGCCAACGCCAATATCATGGGTCTGAAGGAACACGAGTTCGAGCGCTGGTCCGCGCTGGATAAGGAGATCCTCGCCAAGCTTGAGCAGGCCGTCACCGAGGGGCTCTCCCCCGAGGGTGAGATGGGCAAGGAACTGACCGAACTTCATCTGGAGTGGCTGTCCTTCACCATCAAAAACTGCTCCCCCGCCCAGCAGCGCGGCATCGCCCAGCTGTATGTGTGCGATGAGCGCTTCACCGCCTACTACGACAAAAAGACCCCCGGCTGTGCCGCCTTCCTCACCGCGGCCGTGAACCACTGGGCCAAATAAGCAAAAAACAGCATGGCACATGCCATGCTGTTTTTTATGCTTCCAGTAAAAGTCTTGCCTTCAGACCGGAGTAGCGCCGGGTCTGGCGGTCGTTATGGATCATCTGCACCACGGCGGCATCGTCACCCACCACGATGAACAGATCCCGGGCCCGGGTGATGGCGGTATACAGCACTCCCCGGGTCATGAGCATGGGGGCGCCCTCCAGGGCAGTGAGGATGACGGCGCGGTATTCGCTGCCCTGGGACTTATGTACCGTGACAGCGAAGGCGGGTTCCAGCTCCCCCAGCATATCCGGGGAGTAGGTCACGATGCGTCCGTCGAAGTCCACGGTGATCTCCTCTTTGTCGATGGATCGGATGACACCGATGTCCCCATTGAACACACCCATGCCGGAGCGCAGACCGCCGTCCTCCCTCCAGAGGATGTCATAGTTATTTTTCACCTGCATGACCCGGTCACCGGAGCGGAAGATCCAGTCCCCGAAGCGGCGCTCCCCCTTCCCTTCCAGCGGAGGGTTCAGAGCCTGCTGTAAAGCCTGATTGAGGGCGCCGGTGCCGGTGCCCCTCCGTCGTGTGGGGGACAGCACCTGGATCTGGTCGGTGGGGATGCCAAGGCGCTCGGGCAGACGGCGGCGGCAGAGATCCACCACCGTATCCAGTGTGGACTGGGCGTCCCGGCGGATCATGAAGAAGAAGTCGTTGTCGTTGCGCCGCAGGTCGGGCACCTCGCCGTGGTTGACCATGTGGGCGTTGCGGATGATGGCGCTCTGGGCGGCCTGACGGAAAATCTCGGTCAGACGGACAGTGGGCACCACCTCGCTGCGGATGAGGTCGGAGAACAGGTTGCCCGGCCCCACGGAGGGCAGCTGGTCGGGGTCGCCCACCAGCACAAGGCGGCACCCTCCGGGCAGAGCATCCAGCAGAGCGGACATGAGGACGATGTCCACCATGGAAGTTTCGTCCACGATGACGGCATCCACATTCAGAGGGTCGTAGCTGTCGTGGGTGAACACCAGCTTCCCCGACTGGGGGTCGAAGCCTGTTTCCAGCAGGCGGTGGATGGTGGAGGCCTCGGTGCCGCACAGTTCACCCAGACGCTTGGCGGCTCGTCCCGTGGGGGCGGCGAGGGCAGTTTCCAGTCCCATGGCCTCGAACAGGGCCAGCACGCCCCGCAGGCAGGTGGTCTTGCCCGTACCGGGGCCGCCGGTGAGGAGCATGACCTGCTTGGATGCGGCCAGCTCCACGGCCTGTTTCTGCTGAGGGGCATAGGTGATGCCCTGCTCCCGCTGGATCTTTTTCAGCAGCCGCTCCAGCCCCTCAGGGGGCAGCAGCTCCTCCCGGCTCATCTCGGCGATGCGGGAGGCGATGGCCTGCTCCGCCTCATAGACCGGGGGCAGATAGACGGCGTCCTGTCCGGCGATGTCCTCCCGGATGACCTCCCCCCGCTGCTGAAGTCCGTCCAGCGACTGCTCCAACAGGGAAAATTCCACACTGAGCAGGGCGGCGGTGGCCTCCAGCAGTTTGCGGTGGGGCAGGAAGGTATGTCCGTTGTTCAGATTGTGCGCCAGTTCGAAGATGAGTCCCGCCTCAAGGCGCAGGGGGTCCTCCCCCTCCACCCCCAACTCCAGGGCAAGGGTGTCGGCCTTGGAAAATTCCAGTCCAAACTCCCCCTCTACCAGAATGTAAGGGTTATTTTTCAGCACCTCCAGCGCCACATCCCCGTAGGCGCGGCGCAGGGGGACGGCCACCTCCATGGGAATGGCGTGCTGGGCGAGAAACTCCATGAGTCTGCGCATACCCATCTGGGCTCTGAAGGACTCGCTGATCTGGCGGGCCCGCTTCAGGGATACGCCCCGGAGGGTAGCAAGCTGCTCGGGATGCTCTTCGATGACATTGAGGACATCGTCTCCGAACTCCTCGATGAGCTGGCGGGCGGTGGCCTTGCCTACCCCCTTCAATGCACCGGAGGAGAGGTAGTGGAAAATTTCCTTGATGCCCTCTGGGAGGCGGCGCTCCACGATGTCCGCCCGGAACTGCTGTCCGTAGGTGGCGTGGCGCACCCAGCGGCCTGTGATGGTGAGATATTCCCCGGGGGACACCCCGGGCATGGAGCCCACCACGGTGATCTCCTCATCCTTCACATCCAGACGGAGGATGGTATAGCCGTTCTCCTCATTCTGATAGATGATGGCGGAGACGACGCCCTCCAGCTGGTTCTGTTCGTAAAAATCGTCCATGGGGCTTCGCCCCCTTTCTCATAGAATACCTCCGGGGCATGGACTACCGCCGGAGGTTTTATGTTTCTTACACCGCGCCGGAGAAGAGATTGATGCCCACATGGGTGAGGGTGAGCATGATGGTGCCGGCGGTGAGGACACCCAGCACCACGGCGGGCATGGCCTTTTTCAGGCGGATGTCCAGAAATGCCGCCGCCAGAGAGCCCGTCCACGCCCCGGTTCCGGGCAGGGGGATGGCCACGAAGAGCCACAGACCCAGCGCCTCATACTTGAGCATCTTCTCCCCCTTCAGGTGAGCCTTGTGCTCCAGCTTGTCCACCAGCGCGTTAAGTTTGGGCATGTATTTGCGCATCAGCTTGAACACTCTTCGGATGTACACGATGATGAAGGGCGCGGGGATGAGATTTCCAATGACGGCGGCGGGGAATGCCAGATAATACGGCAGACCCAGCGCCACGCCGAAGGGCAGACCGCCACGCAGCTCAATGATGGGCAGCATGGACACCAGCATGGTGAACAGACACTTGCCCAGTGTCGTGTCGATCAGAAACTCAAAAAGTTCCATAATATACCTCGTTTATTTGTAGTAACCGGGTCGTCCCAGACCCACGGTGGCCCAGTGGCGGGCCTTGCGCTGCTCCTGCTCAATGTCCAGACCGCCCAGCTGGGTCAGGTCCACATTCAGCATTTCCCGGAGCATGGCGTTGACATCCTCGGGGGTGATCTCCCGGTACAGGCC
>JAZQVX010000241.1:0-25300 GCA_045632045.1 Lawsonibacter sp. | reverse complement strand
ACACTGCAGTGATTGGCCACATTGCAGCGCCCCTTCCCGGTGATGTAGAGCTTCCTCCCCACGTTGGGGTTGCGCTCCAGCAGACAGCCCTGCGCTCCCTGCTGTGCGGCGGAAATGGCAGCCATCATACCGGCCGCGCCGCCGCCGATGACGATGAGATCGTAGTCAATTCTGTTCATTCCTGCACCTTCTCATAGACACCGTACTCCTCCCAGATGTCCTCCAGGGTACGGAAAGTAGCGGCGAGGTCGTCGTTTTTCTTGCGGCTGACCGCCACCAACAGGGCGTTGACCAGGGACAGAGGAGCCACCAGAGAGTCAACAAAGGAGGCCATGTCACTGCGTGCGGTCAGAGTATATTTGGAGGCAGCAGCCAGAGGGGATGCCTCGCTGTCGGTAATGGCGATGGTGGTGGCGCCCCGGTCACGGGCAAAAGTCATGGCCTGGACGGTGCGGCTGGAGTAGCGGGGGAAGCTGATGCCGAGCACCACATCCTCCTCGCCCACCCGCAGCAGGCTTTCGAACAGCTCGCTGCCGGTATTGGCAGTAACCAGCACCACATTATCGAAAATCAGGTTCAGATAGAAATGCAGAAAGGTGGTCAGAGCAGCGGCGGAACGCACACCGATGAGATAGATCTTCCGGGCACCCACAATGGCGTTCACGGCACCTTCAAAAGTATTACGATCCAACTCCTCCAGCGTCATACGGATCTTGTCGATATCGGACTGCAGAACCATGGAAACCAGATCCTGATCGCCGATGCGGTCGTTGGTGACTTCGATGCGCTGTACGGAGGTCAGGCGGTTGCGGATCATCTTCTGCAGCGAGCGCTGCATATCGGGGTAGCCGTCAAAGCCCAGTTCCGCGGCAAAGCGCACCACGGTAGACTCACTGACATTGACCTTTTTGCCCAGCTTACCGGCAGTCAGAAACGCCGCTTTGTCATAAGACTCCAGAATGTATGCGGCAATGCGGCGCTGCCCCTTGGAAAAGGTGCTCATATTCTCCTGGATCATGGTTAGAATATCACGATTCATATCTCTACCTTCTCTCTTCCACGCTCGAAAACAGGGGAAATCCACCTGTCGATTATTCTTTCATGATACTCGCACAGGTGTAAAAATGCAAGGGCTTTTTGCAGGAATTTCATCATTTCCCGCAAAAAGCCCTTGTAATCCACGGAATTAGAAGTTTAGACCGATTCGTTTAAAAGTGCGTCCAGCTCATCCTTCGTCAGCTTGCGGAACTGGCCGGGTTTGAGGCTTCGATCCAGCCATACTGCACCCTCCCGCACACGCTTCAGACGCAGGACATGGAGTCCCGCCTGGGCACACATGCGGCGCACCTGACGGTTCTTGCCCTGATGGATGATCACGGACAGCTGGGTCACATCTCCGGTAGTTTTGCCCCTGCGCACCTTGGCGGGCGCCAGCTGATCGCCGTCCAGTGTCATGGGGGCACCGAGAATGGGCAGAGCCACATCCACATCTCCCGTCACCCAGACCAGATATTCCTTCTCTACCTCATGGCGGGGATGAAGCAGTTTGTTGGTTAGCTCTCCGTCGTCGGTCATAAGCAGAAGACCCTCGGAGTCCAGATCCAGTCGGCCCACAGGCCAGACGCGCACACCACAGCCGGAAACAAGCTGTGCCACATTCTTGCGCCCCTTCTCGTCGGACAGTGTGGTGACATAGCCCCGGGGCTTGTGGAGCATGAGATAGGTGCGCGTCTCCGTCTTGGCCTTCAGAGGCTTGCCATCCACCAGAATTTCGTCGTGGTCGGGATCGGCCTTGTCGCCCAGATGAGCGACGGCGCCGTTGACCGTGACTCGTCCGGCTTCGATCCAGCCCTCAGCGGTTCTCCGGGAGGCAAGGCCACCGGCAGAAATCAGTTTTTGCAGCCGTTCTTCCATGTCGGCCTCCTTGTATGTATGGGCGCAGTTGGCGCCCGAATCAATGAAAAATCCCTGTTTTCGCAGGGGCAGTATTCTTTGGGATGTCTTGCAGGACGACCAGCGAACAGCGGGCAATTTCCTGTCCATTGAGAGAGAATATCCCCTCCCCCACTGTGTTTCCGACCGACACAGGAGCGCGCAGCCGTTCCTCGGGCACCACAGCGGTAAATTGTACTTGCTCGTCGGCCGTCAGCGCAGTCCATATCGACTCCTGTACCCCCAGTGTACAGAAGGGTATCAGGCTGTCGGACACAGGAACCCGGCACAACATCTCCCCTGCTCGTGCCAGACATCGGCGCTCGTACAGTCCGAAACCATAGTCAAACAGCGCGGTATGGTCCTTCCAGTCATTTGGAGCGCTGAGGGTCACACAGATGAGGGTCATGCCGTTTCTTTGGGCTGCGGAAACGAGGGTGCGTCCCGCTTTTTCCGTATAGCCCGTTTTCAGACCGATACAGCCTTCATACTGCCAGAGCAGCTTGTTGTGGTTGGTGAAGATCCGCCCCTCCAGCGCGATGGATTTGGTTCCCACCATCTTTCGCAGCGTTGGATCAGCCAGACAGGCCCGCGCCAGAATCGCCATGTCGCGGGCACTGGCGTAATGGCCCTCTGCATTCAGACCGCTGGGGTTGGCGAAATGGGAGTTTTCCATGCCGAGTTCTTCTGCTTTTGCATTCATGGATCCCACAAATGCCTCAACATCTCCGCCGCAATACCCCGCCACCGCCTGCGCCGCGTCATTGCCCGAGCGCAGCAACATTCCATACAACAGTGTTTCCAGCCGAAGCTGTTCTCCCGCCCTGAGATACAGGGACGAGCCCTCGATACCGGTCCACTCCGCCCGTACAGTCACGACTTCTTCGGGCTTATGTCCTGATTCCAGCGCCACCAGCGCGGTCATCAACTTGGTAATGCTGGCGATGAGCCGGGGCTCATCGGCGTTTTTGGCGTAGAGAATACGACCGCTGTCGGCATCCATCAATACGGTGCTGACAGCGGAGGTATCAGGAATCTGGGCGGCCCCAGCACTGCCTGCAAACAGCACCAGAGATAACACAGCACAAATCAAAGCTTTCAATCCGGTCACCAACCCTGTTTTCGTATAGGATCAGTATGCCCGGGCGGAAAGAAATTTCGCAGGAAAAATCAGTCAGCGAAATCGGTGGCTGCGGCAGCGGCGGCCTTCTTGGCCTTCTTCTCCTGCTGCTTGTCGATGAAGTCAGTGACCTTGTCCACCACCTCGGGAACGGTGTCCACAACCTTGATCAAACCGGAGGGATTGGCGTTCACAGGCATCAGCTTCACGCCGCCGTTCTGGATAATCAGAAAGGCAACGGGCTCCAACTTGGCGCTGGCAGCGCTGCCGCCGCCGAAGTTGTTGCCGGCAGACTGGTTCTTGGTGGAGAACTCGGTACCGCCGCCGCCCACGCCCACGGACAGCTTGGAAACGGGGATCAGAGTCACGCCGTCGGCGTGGATGGGAGCGCCGATGATGGTGTTTGCATCGGTCACGCCTTTCAGATGATCCATCGTGGTCTTCATCAGTTCGTTCAGAGGATTGCACTTTTCCATGGTGTCAAACCGCCTTTCTCAGCTTCTTATCATTTTTCTGGCGCTTACGCTCCCGCAGGAAGGCCACCAGCGCCCGAATTCCGAAGTAAATGGCAAACCAGAGGATCTGCCCGATTTTGATGGACAACGCCGCCATGGCGCACAAGGTCATCTGCTGTGCCTCAAAATCCAGATCGACTTTGGCATAGCCGTCCTTGACATCGAATGCGTTGACCAGAGGATACCACAGCGACCCCAGTGCCGCGCTGGCATTGCCGTAGACCATAGCGGCATCGGCGGGGTCGGGAGAACCGGCGATCAGTGTCATGTGCAGCTTGTCCACCTGCAGTTTGTGGGTGAAATATTTCACCGCATCCAGCAGGACAGGCAGCAAAGACTGGGCATAGCCAAGGGCACCGCCGATCTTCTCTCCCACAGTGGTGGGGGACTTTTCCTTCTTCTTTTTGGGTTTCTTGGGTTTCTTTTCCTTCTTGGGCTTCTCCCCTTTCTTCTTAAGGGGAAATACCTGGATATGGAAAGCGCCCAGACGGACCCAGACCCGAATCCCTTCGTGATCATACGCTGCTTTGCAGCCCACTCTGATCTGCCCGATCAGAAACAGGACGATCAACAGGCAAAGCAGGATGCCGGGGGCACTCATTCCGTTTCCTCCGCCTCACTGCGGCGAAGCTCTTCAATGGAACTTTCCAGTTCCAGCTTCAGCTGAGTGCCCTCCTGGGTGGAGTTGGGCAGCTCAGGCAGTTCGGCGAGACTGTTAAGTTCAAAGGTGCGCAGGAAGTTTTTTGTGGTGCGGAACAGGGTGGGACGGCCGGGAACGGCCAGTTTGCCCGCCTCTTCGATAAGATCCCGCTCCAGCAGCAGGCTCACGGTGTAAGAACTGTCCACGCCACGGACCTGATCCACATAGGCGCGGGTAACAGGCTGATAGTAGGCGATGACCGCCAAAACCTCCAGCGCGGGCTGAGAGAGCTTGGGGGGCTTGCGGCTCTCCAGAGTCTTGCGAACATGGGGAGCAAACTCAGGTGCGGAACACATCTGATAGCTGGTATCCATGCGCACGATGCGTATGCCCCGACGCTCATACTTGTATTTGTCCATCAGCTCCTGCGCCACGGCGTCCAGCGTGGGGCGATCCACTTCGAGGCCGAGGCACAGACGCTCCACAGGCACAGGCTCACCGGCGGCGAAGAGTACGCTCTCCAGCGCAGACTGCAATTCATTCAGTTCCATCGGCTGCCTCCTCCTGTGTTTCCTGATTGGGGGTGGATGTGTATGTGACGGTACACTCGTCCTGATTGCCGCTGAGCAGAATTCGGTTGGCCTTGCACAGCTCCAGAACGGCAAGGAAGGTGGCGACCACCTCGGACCGGGTGCGGTTGTTGCGGAACAGTGCCCGGAATCCGGTCACGCCCCGCTCCATCAGCCGGCGCAGGATCTCCCCCGCCTTCTCCGCCACGGGATAGACCTCACGGCCAACGATGCCCTGAAAGGCCGCCACAGGGGGCGGCAGCTTCCGGTCGCTGCGGTTGAGCACATCGTTCATGGCCTTGAACAGGTCTTCCTTCTTGTGAACATAGCGGTAAGTCTTGTCGGCCTGAATGGGCTCAGGCTGCTTGCAGATAAGATCACGGCCGTTCATGAACCGAACATTCATCTGAGGTACTACCGCTTTGATCTTCAGATAGTTTTCGTTGCGTTGGTGAGCTTCGAGGGTGGCGATGAGCTGCTCCATCTCGGAGATGGCCTCCTCATCGTGGATGGACAGCAGCATGCGGGTCTTGATATAGACCAGATGGGATGCCATTGTAACAAACTCGCTGGCGACCTCCAGATCCATCTCTTTGCGAAGATTCATCCATTCCAGATACTGATCCAGAATCAAAGAGATCTGAATATCCTTGATCTCCATTTTATTCTTGCTCAACAGATGCAAGATCAGATCCAGAGGGCCAACGAAGTCCTCCAGAGACTCCTCTCTGGCCTTGACCACGCCCTCAAGACGGTAGATCGGTGCTTCCAAGCCCTCACCTCTTAACCCAAACAAAGTTTCAGTTTATTATATCAGTATTTCCCAAAAAACACAAGAAAGAAAACAGACCGCCACCCTATCCCGAAAACAGGACAAGGTGCCGGTCTGAAGTGAGTGGAACAGGATCTGATTTTACCAGCCGAAGAAGCTGCCAAAGCTGCCGAAGGGCCACTGATAATAGTAATTTCCGTTTCCGTTGTTGTGATTTTCGGAACCACCGTTGGGGGTCTGCTGCTGTTGCTGCTGGTTGTTCTGAGGAATCTGGTTGTTGGCCTCGGTCTGGCTGTTTTTCTCGTCGAAGGTGATGGTCAGCTTCAGTTCTTCCTGATTGCGGATGACCGTCAGAGTGGCGCTCTCCCCTGCTTTGTAGTTGCTGGACAGAGCCGCGGTCAGTGCAGAGGGCGAATCAATGGCGGTATCGTCGATGGCGGTGATGATGTCGCCCTCCTGCAGACCTGCCTTCTGGGCGCAGGATCCCTCAGCCACATAGTCCACGGCGGCACCGGCGGGAATGCCGTAACGCTGAGCCTCACCGGAAACGGGCATCACCTGAACGCCCATATAGGGCTTGCCGGTCACATAGCCATGCTCGATCAGATCGGTGAGAATGGCCTTCACATCGTTGATGGGAAGGGCAAAGCCCAGACCTTCGGCGGAGACACCCGACTGGGACTGTGTATACTTGGCGGAAACGATGCCCACCACATTGCCATAGCTGTCAAACAGGGGGCCGCCGGAGTTGCCGGGGTTGATGGCGCAGTTGGTCTGCAGCACATTGAGGGTGGTCGTTTCGGTAGCGCCGGTGGAGGGATTGGTGCTGGAGGTGGTGATCAGACGATCCAGCGCGGAGACAAGACCGTCGGTAAGACTGTAAGTCAGCTCACCCAGAGGGTTGCCGATGGCATAGACGCTCTCGCCCACCACCAGTTTGCCGGAATCGCCCAGCGTCACGGGAGTCAGACCAGTGGCCTCAATTTTCAGCACAGCCACATCGTTGTCCTGCTCGCACCCCACCACGGTGGCGGGATACTTCTTGCCGTCGGCAAAGGACACTTCCACGGTAACGGAGCTGTCCTTCACAGCGTCCTCAATGACATGGTAGTTGGTCACGATATAGCCGTCAGCGGTCAGCACAAAGCCGGAACCGGACGCTGCGGAGGTACTGGTCTGGCCGAAGAAGTTGACAGTGGTGGTAGAAACGGTAATGCCTACGCAGGAGGGCAGGTTGGCCTCATAGAGCTGATGGGGCGCCATGGGCTGATTGGGACTTACATTGACCACTGTTTCTACCCGAGGGCGTTCCATCTCATGCACAACGGAGGTCTGCTGATTTCTGTGTGCCAGATACTCGTTGTAAAAAGCCGCACCGCCGATACCGGCGCCGCCACCGACGATGGCACATGCCAGAATCAGCGCGATGGTTTTAGCGGGGCCGCCCTTCTTCTTTTTTCTGGGGCGGTCCTCCATGGGATTATGAAAGTCGGACTGGGAATATCCGCCGTAGCCGTTGGGATATCCGTTGTCGTCCTGACGATAAAAACGATATTCGTTATTTTCCATTTCGATAGTCTCCTTTCGAAAGCCGTCGAAAACCGCTTTCCTGACTGGGCATATCATACCTCAAATTTATGAAGAAATCATGAAGTTTTCATGGTAACTTTTTAAACTTTACAATTTTTTAATCTTACGCTTCAGTTCTTATGGGCCAGTACAGCCGCAAGATCCCCTGCGGCGGCCCGCAGATCGGCCCAAATCCCGGAAAACATCCCGGTTCTGCCCAGATTGATGAGAACAAGTACCACAATGGGGCCCAGGATCATGCCCAGAACACCGCCCAGCTTCATGCCAACATAAATACTGATCAAAGAAAGAATGGGAGAAAGTCCCGTCTGGTCGCCCACGATCTTGGGCTCAGCAAACCGGCGATACAGGGCGATGATCCCCCAGATGACCGCCACAGAAATGGCGGTGGAATAGTTGTGGGTCAGCAGAGAAAAGACTGCCCATGGGATCATGGCCGTACCGGCACCCAGCAGGGGGATAAAATCCAGAACGGCAAGCGCAAAGGCCAAAAGCAGGCTGTACTGCTGTCCTGTGACCAGAAAGCCCAGCAGCAAAATGCAGAATACGCCGAAGGACAGCAGAAGCTGGGCTCTCAGATACCCGCCGAAGGCCACCAGAGCGGTGGAACGGATCTGGTTCAGACTCTCCCGCACTCCCCTGCTCATCTGTCCGGATGCCCGCCGACACAGGTCGGGATAATCCGCCGTAATGAAGTAAGCCCCCATCAGGAAAAAGAAGAAAGAAATCACAAAGGAGGGTACGCCCATAAATTTATCGGTGGCCCGTTCCCCCAGTCCCTTCAGTGCCGCGGGAATAGATTCCTGCAGCCAGTCAAACACCCCGGTAATGGCCGCATCCACCGTGGCCGTCAGCTCCGGAGGCACCAGCGAAAAGAATTTGACGAACATGACATCAATGCCTTCGGCGGCGCTCTGGATCCCATCAAAAAGGACATCCCAGTTGGTGAGCAGATCCATCAGCTCCCGACCGGCGTAGTAGACCAGCGCGGAGATACTCCCTCCTGCCAGCACCAGAATGCCAAAAACCAGAATCAGCGATACCACTTTCCGGGACAGACCCAAAGTCTGCTGTACCCATCGAACCGGCACATCCAGCAAAACAGCCACCAGCCACCCGAGCAAAAAGGGCATGGTCAGATCCAGCAAGCCGGAGCCAAACCGTCTAACCAGAAACAGCACCACAGCCACGATCAGCAGTCGGATCACCAGACGCAGCCAGGTCATGCTCCGCTGCCGCCATGTCATCATGTTCTTTTCCATAAGATCCCTCCGGGACAAATCGTTTTTCCTATCTTATCCCTCTGCCATCAAAAAATCATGAATAATTTGTAACAAATTTAAAAGCGGCCCCAGAAAGGGACCGCTTGAAACAGTTTTTTACTTGTTGACCGCCGCAAAGATGAGATCCAGCAGCTCCTGCTTTCCGGTACCCTTCTCGGCGGAGAAAGGCACGATGATGCCCTCCTCACCCAGTTCCAGAGTTTCGCGGATACGCTGAAGATTGGGCTCGATCTCGCTCTTTTTCAGCTTGTCCAGCTTGTTGGCCACCACGATAAAGGGGCAGCCGGCATCCTTGTACCACTGAGCCATGGTGCAGTCGTCTGCGGTGGGCTTGTGGCGGGAGTCCACGATCATGACGCCCAGAGTCATCAGCTCGGGGTCGGCAAAGTAGCCCTCCATCAGCTTGCCCCAACGATCGCGCTCGTTCTTGGAGACCTTGGCATATCCATAGCCGGGCAGGTCCACCAGATAGAATGCGTTGTCGATCTTGAAGTAGTTGATATGAATGGTCTTGCCGGGGGCGGCGCCTACGCGGGCAAAGTTTTTGCGGTTGAGCAGGCGGTTGATGACGGAGGACTTTCCCACATTGGAACGGCCTGCGAAGGCCACCTGAGGGATACCGTCTCTGCGGAAATCCTTGGGAGCGGCGGCGGAGAGGACAAACTCCGCATTCTGAAGATTAATAGCCATTATTTCCTCCTTACTGGCGCAGGCGGGGTGCCTTCTTCCCTGCCACGCCCATCATCATCTCGCCGTGCTCCTCAGACCCGGACAGATGGGGTACCAGAGCGGCAGAGAGCACCTGATCGGCGCGCTCCACCAGCACGAACTGCAGCGCCTTGCGAACGGTCTGGTCGATCTCTTCCAGATCCCGTCCGTTGTCTGCGGGGATGATCACGGTCTTGATGCCGTTGCGGAAGGCGGCCATGGTCTTTTCCTTCAGACCGCCGATGGGGAGCACACGGCCGCGCAGAGATACCTCGCCGGTCATGGCGATACCCCGGCGCACGGGGATACCGGTCAGGGCGGAGACCAGTGCAGTGGTCACGGCGATACCGGCGGAGGGGCCATCTTTGGGTACGGCACCCTCGGGGAAATGGACATGGATGTCCTTGTCTTTATGGAAATCGGCGGGCAGCTCCAGCTTGGCGCTCTGGCTGCGGATAAAGCTCAGTGCCGCATGGACGGACTCCTTCATCACATCGCCCAGATTGCCGGTCAGCTCCAGCTTGCCGCTGCCGGGGACAACATTGACTTCCACTTCCAGCAGCTCGCCGCCAACGCTGGTCCATGCCAGACCGTTGACCACACCCACCCGCTCTTCCAGAGCCTGACGCTCGGGATAATAGCGGGCAACACCCAGATAGTCTTTCAAATCCTTCTCTGTAACGCGAATTACCTTTACATCTTCCACGGAGACCACCTTCATAGCTGCCTTGCGGCAGACGGCGGCAAGCTTGCGCTCCAGCACACGGACGCCGGACTCGCGGGTGTAGGATGCGATGATCTCACGCAGGGCGTTGTCGCTGACCTTCAGCTGGGCAGGGGTCAGTCCGTGCTTCTTCAGCTGCTTGGGCAGCAGATGCTTCTTGGCGATCTGGACCTTCTCCTCATCGGTGTAGCTGCCCAGCTCAATGACCTCCATGCGATCCAGCAGGGGCTTGGGAATGGTGTCCAGAGTATTAGCGGTGGTGATGAACAGCACCTCAGACAGGTCGAAGGGCAGTTCCAGGAAATTATCACGGAAGGTGCCGTTCTGCTCGGCATCCAGAACCTCAAGCAGCGCGGAGGCGGGATCGCCACGGTGGTCATGGCCCATCTTGTCGATCTCATCCAGCAAAATCAGGGGGTTGCAGGAACCGGCCTGATTGATGGCGTTGATGATGCGTCCAGGCATGGAACCTACATAGGTCTTGCGGTGGCCGCGGATCTCGGCCTCGTCGCTGACGCCGCCCAGAGATACCCGGGCCAGCTTGCGGTTCATGGCCTCGGCCATGGAGATACCGATAGAGGTTTTGCCGACACCGGGAGGGCCGACAAGGCAAAGTACTTGCCCCTTCAAATCGGGAGCCAGCTGCTTGACGGCGACAAATTCAAGGATGCGTTCCTTGACCTTTTCCATGCCGTAATGATCCTGGTCGAGGATCTTGCGCACATGGGCCACGCTGATCTTCTCCTTGGTGGTCTTGCCCCAAGGCAGCTCCAGACAGATATCCAGATACCCCCGCAGCACACTGCTTTCGGAGGAACCAAAGGGCTGCTTGGCCAGACGGCTTAGCTCCTTCTTCAGCTTTTCGCTGACATGTTCGGGCAGACCGGCGGCCTCGATCTTCTTGCGGTACTCCTCGATTTCATCAGAGCCCTCGCCCTCCCCCAGTTCCTGCTGGATGGCACGCATCTGCTCACGCAGGAAATAATCCCGCTGCTGATTGGCCATCTGGTCGCGGGCCTTGCTTTGGATCTCGTTGTCCAGAGCGAGGATCTCCACCTCGCGCTCCAGCAGCTTGAACAGACGCTCCAGACGGCGCACGGGGCGCAGCTCTTCCAGAATGATCTGCTTGTCCGCGTTGCGCATGGGGATGTTCTGGGCGATGTAGTCGGCGATATAGCCGGGATCCTGACTGCCCAGCACATGGATGAGCAGATCGGGAGAGACTTTGGGTGCCAGCTCGGTATAGGTCTGGAACATATCGTATGTAGCCCGCATCAGCGCCTCGTTCTTGGCGCTGTCGCGGAAGGGATGGGACTCCAGCTTCTGGACATCGGCCTTCAGATAGGGCTCGTCCTGAGTCAGCTGAAGCATCATACCGCGGGATTCCCCCTCTACCATGACACGGATGTTGTCACCGGGCATGCGCAGGATCTGGCGCACATTGGAGATGGTACCGATGGTATACAGGTCGTCCTGACCGGGCTCCTCCACGGCAATATCCTTCTGACCCACAAGCAGGATGGGCTGGCCGGACTTCATGGCCGCTTCCAGCGCCTTGATGGAGATCTCACGGGCAACATCAAAGTGGATCAGAACATTGGGAAATACCGTCAGTCCGCGCAGGGCGATGACAGGAATATTGGAGCAGTTGGGAATATCCCATTCCTTACTCATTCAGGTCACTTCCTCTCTGGGAAACAATTTGAAAAACGCCCCGAAAGACGCCATTCCGGCACTTCGGGGCGTAAAAAGTCAGATTCAGTTCCGATTGGTCTTGACCCCGCTTCCGGGGACAGGGCGGGCGGTACGCAGTTCGTCGCGGACGATCTCGGGCTGCTTGCCCTCCTTCACGCTCTCGGCGGTGATGGTGACCTTGACGATGGTGGGGTCAGAGGGCACATCATACATCACGCGGGTCATGGTGTTCTCCAGAATGGCGCGCAGACCGCGGGCGCCGATGTTGCGCTCCACAGCCAGATCGGCCACGGCGCTCAGTGCCTCGTCGGTGAACTCCAGCTCCACCTGATCGTAGTCCATCAGCTTCTGATACTGCTTGACCAGAGCGTTCTTGGGCTCGGTGAGGATCTTTACCATCTGGTCGCGATCCAAAGACTCCAGGGTGGTGATAACAGGCAGACGACCCACCAGCTCGGGGATGATGCCAAACTTCAGCAGGTCATGGGGCTGGATCTCGGCCATGAGCTGGCCCACATTGCGCTCCTTGCGGCTCTGAACGGCAGCGCCGAAGCCCATGGAACGCTTATCCAGACGGTTCTCGATGATCTTGTCGATGCCGTCGAAGGCACCGCCGCAGATAAACAGGATGTTGCGGGTATCGATCTGGATGAACTCCTGATGGGGGTGCTTGCGGCCGCCCTGAGGGGGCACATTGGCCACAGTACCCTCCAGGATCTTCAGCAGAGCCTGCTGAACACCCTCGCCGGAAACATCGCGGGTGATGGAGGTGTTCTCGCTCTTGCGGGCGATCTTGTCCATCTCGTCGATATAGATGATGCCGCGCTCGGCCAGCTCCACATCATAGTCGGCGGCCTGAACCAGTCGAAGGAGGATGTTCTCCACATCGTCGCCCACATAACCGGCCTCGGTCAGGGTGGTGGCATCGGCAATGGCGAAGGGAACCTGCAGCACCCGGGCCAGAGTCTGGGCAAACAGAGTCTTGCCGCAGCCGGTGGGGCCCATGAGCAGGATGTTGCTCTTCTGCAGCTCCACATCGTCGCCGCCGCCGAAATAGATGCGCTTGTAGTGGTTATAGACCGCAACGGACAGGGCGACCTTGGCCTGCTCCTGACCGATGATATACTGATCCAGAACGGCGTGGATCTCCTTGGGGGTGGGGATGGAATCGGGGACGGGCAGTTCGTCATCGAAATCGTCTGCCAGATACCCATCGTCCAGAATGCCCATACACAGCTTCACGCACTCGTTGCAGATATAGACATTGGGGCCGGCGATCAGTCGGCCGACCTGATCCTGATGCTTTCCGCAGAAGGAACAGCGCAGGGTCTTTTCATCGTTTCTAGGCATGGTACACCTCTTCGTGTTGTGTTGGGCGATCAGCCGCGGCGCTCAATGACCTGATCGATCAGGCCGTACTCCATGGCCTCCTGAGCGGTCATGAAGTTGTCGCGCTCACAGTCGGCGGTAACGGTCTGGATGTCCTTGCCGGTGTTCTCGGACAGGATGCGGTTCATGCGCTCCTTGACGATCTCCAGACGCTTGAGATGGATGGCCATGTCGGTGATCTGACCCTGAGTACCGGCGGAGGGCTGGTGGATCATGATCTCGGCGTTGGGCAGAGCGTAACGCTTGCCCTTGGTGCCGGAGGACAGCAGGAAAGCGCCCATGGAGGCGGCCATACCGATGCAGATGGTGGACACATCGCACTTGATATACTGCATGGTGTCATAGATGGCCATGCCGGCAGTAACACTGCCTCCGGGGCTGTTGATGTAGAACTGGATGTCCTTGTCGGGATCCTGAGCCTCCAGATACAGCAGCTGAGCCACGATGAGGGACGCAGTGGTGTCATTGACCTCCTCAGACAGCATCACGATGCGGTCGTTGAGCAGGCGGGAAAAAATGTCATAGGAGCGCTCACCGCGATTGGTCTGCTCCACTACATAGGGGACAAAACTCATGTTCAATACTCCTTTGTTTGGATGAGATACCAAAGTATACCCATCCCTCGGGAAAAAGATTCCAGCAGAGGTTGTTTTCACACCTCCGTAAAATGCAGACATACCCGGGGCGGCTTAAGCCGCCCCGGGTCTGATCAGTTGCAATTACTCAGCCTTGGGCTCCTCAGCCTCGTCGGTCTTCTTCTTGCGGGTGGTCTTCTTCTTGGCCTTGGCGGCAGCGATGACCAGATCCTGAGCCTTCTGCATCATCAGGTCGTTCTTCAGGTCCTCGGCAGCGATGGCGGCCTTGACCTTCTCGATCTCGATCTGATACTGCTCGGCCAGCTTCTTGAACTCGGCCTCCAGATCCTCCTCGGTGACCTCGATGCCCTCAGCCTGAGCGATGGCACCCAGAGCCAGACGCAGCTGGATGGACTTCAGAGCGTCGGGACGGGCAGAGTCACGGACCATAGCCTCGTTGACGCCCATCATCTGCTGATACTGCTCCATGGAGATGCCGTACTGCTGCAGCTGCATAGCCTGCTGCTCCAGCATGCGGTCGATCTCGACCTCGATCATGCCGTCGGGAACCTCGCACTCCATGTTGCCGATGACCTGCTCCATGATCTGGGACTTGAAGTCCATATCGGCCTGAGAAGCGCGCTTCTCCTCGATCTTCTTGCCCAGGTCGGCGCGGAAGTCCTTCAGAGTCTCGAACTCGGAGACATCCTTGGCGAACTCGTCGTCCACCACGGGCTCCTGAGCTTCCTTGACCTCGTTGACCTTGATGTGGAAGACAACAGCCTTGCCGGCCAGGTCAGCGTGATAATCCTCGGGGAAGGTGATGTCGATGTCCTTCTCCTCGCCGGCCTTCAGGCCAACGATCTGCTCCTCAAAACCGGGAACGAAGGAACCGGAGCCCAGCTTCAGCTCATAGTTCTCACCCTTGCCGCCCTCGAAAGCGGTGCCGTTGTCGAAGCCCTCGAAGTCGATGACGGTGGTGTCGCCCATCTTGGCCTCGCGCTCAACGCTCACCAGACGGGTGGCGCGCTCGACGAAGGTCTTCATCTCGTTGTCGATGTCCTTCTCGGTGACCTTAGCGGCGTCCTTGGTGGCGGTCAGACCCTTGTACTCGCCCAGCTTGACCTCGGGACGGACAGGGACAACAGCCTTGAAGGTCAGACCCTGGGGGCCGACCTCAACGATCTCGGTCTGGGGATAGCCGACGACATCCAGACCCTGCTCAGCGACGGCAGCGTCGTAAGCCTCGGGATAGCACTCGTTGATGGCGTCCTCATAGAAAACGCCGGTGCCAAACATGCTCTCGATGACCTTGCGGGTAGCCTTACCCTTGCGGAAACCGGGAACATTGATGCTCTTGCGGTTCTTCAGATAAGCAGCCTGAACAGCGGCCTCAAAAACCTCGGCCTCGACCTGGATGGTCAGCTCAACAGTGCTCTTCTCTTTCTTCTCAGCGCTAATGACCTTCATTTGTACATTTCCTCCTAATCGGCGTCCCGTCATTTTGGGAAAAACTCCCAATCACAGGACTTCCGTTTTACTTTCGCCACGATATTCTAACAGATATCAGGCGCTTTGACCAGTCTTTTTCGCAAATTTTTGTAAATTTTCTGTGTCAGAATTTTAATCCAGCACCTTCAGCGGGCGGAAACCGAGGTAATCGGCCGCCACAAGGTGGTATTCCACGCCGCCCACCTGACCGGCGATGGCCAGTCGGTGGCTTCCGCCATGGAGATGGCCGTAATAGCAGCGCTTAACTTCATAGCGCTCCATCAGGTCGATGATCTCCTGACAGCGGTATCCCTGATACAGGGGCGGATAATGGAGAAAGCAGAACTTCTCCCTCTCCCCCGCTGCTTTCAGAGATGCCTCCAGACGCATCAGCTCCCGGTTGAAAATCTTGGCGCTGTGCTCACCACGGTCGATCTCATAGAACCAGCCCCGGGTACCGCACAGGGCCACATCTCCGTACAGGTGGCAGTTGTTGTGCAGGATATCAAAGGTGTCAAATCCGTTTTCCTCGAAGAACTTCTTCATCTTGGAAGCGGTCGTCCACCAGTAGTCGTGATTGCCCTTCATGAGCAGTTTTTTGCCGGGAAGGGCGTTGAGATAGGCGAAATCCTCCTTCGCCTCCTCCAGACTCATGCCCCAGGACAGGTCGCCGCACAGCACCACGGTGTCCTCCTCGGTCAGAGTCTCAAAGCCCTCCTTCAGCTTCTCCACATAGCCGCGCCAGCCTCCGCCGAACACATCCATGGGCTTGTCACTGCTCAGAGAGAGATGGGTGTCACCAATTGCATACAGAGCCATCAGATCACTCCAGCATGGACATAACGGCGTCCACCATATTCTCCTTCTCCACGGTGGTGGTGAAGCGGACGCTCTTGCTGCGCAGTCCGGCCAGAGGGGCAGGGGCGGGCAGGCCGGTCTTTTCGCTCAGCTGATCCAGCACATCCAGACCCTCGGCGATCTCAGTTTCGCCCAGAGCGGTCAGAACGCTGTCACAGAACTTGAAGGGGCTGGCGGTGGAGACCACCAGACAGACAGTTTCATCCCCGGTCTCGGCGCGGTACTGCTCCACAGCGGAGAAGCCCACGGCGGTGTGGGGATCGATCAGATAATTGTGGGCGGCATAGACCTTGGCGATGTACTGCTTGGTCTGCTCGTCGTCGCAGCAATAGCCGCTAAACAGCTCCTGCAGCTTCTCACGCACCTCGGCGCGCACCTCATAGGCACCGGTAGCGTTGAGCTGCTCCATGTAGCCCTTGACCTCGGCGGCATCGCCGGTGAGGGCGAAGAGCATACGCTCCAGATTGCTGGAGATCAGAATGTCCATGGAGGGAGAAGTGGTGTTATAGAACTTGCGGTTGCGGTCGTACTTGCCGGTGCGGATAAAGTCGGTGAGGACATTGTTCCGGTTGGAAGCACAGATCAGCTTACCCAGAGGCACACCCATCACGCGGGCGTAGTAGGCAGCCAAAATGTTGCCGAAGTTGCCGGTGGGGACGCAGACATTGACCTTCTCCCCCATCTTCACTTTGCCGTCGCGAACCAGATCACAGTATGCGGAAACATAATAGACGATCTGAGGCAGCACGCGGCCCCAGTTGATGGAATTGGCGGAGGAGAAGAAACAGCCCTTCTCGGCCAGCTTCTCACGCAGAGCCTCATCGGAGAACAGGCGCTTGACACCGGTCTGGGCATCGTCGAAGTTGCCGTAGACGGAGGTGACGCCAACATTGTCACCTTCCTGAGTGACCATCTGTAACTCCTGAACGGCGGAGACGCCGTCCTTGGGGTAGAACACCATGATGCGGGTGCCCTTCACATCCTTGAAGCCCTCCAGAGCGCCCTTGCCGGTATCGCCGGAGGTGGCAACCAGAATGCAGGCGGTCTTATGCTCGTCGGTCTTAACCAGAGAAGCGGTCAGCAGATGGGGCAGCATCTGCAGCGCCATGTCCTTAAAGGCGCAGGTAGGGCCGTGCCACAGCTCCAGACAGTGAGTCTTCTCGTCCACAGTGTAGACGGGAGCAACGGCGGGGGTATCAAACTTGGCGGGGCCGTAGGCGGCATCGGCAAAGCCGGCCAGCTCCCCGGCGGTGAAATCATTCAAAAACAGACCCATCACATAGACGGCGCGCTGCTGATAGGTCATGCCGCTCAGCTTTTCCAGCTCAGCCACGCTCAGCGCGGGCAGCTGGGCAGGAGTCAGCAGACCACCGTCTCTGGAAAGGCCCTGAGTAATGGCCTGGGCGGCAGTAAAGTCCAGATCAGCGTTTCTCGTACTGATGTAACGCATAATATCCCATCCAATCTAGTTGTGGTTTGGTAATGCGGATTTGCGCATTATTGCACTATTATGACAGTTTTTCCCTGACAGGTCAAGGAAAATTAAAACGCATTTTCGATGCGCGTGATTTTGGGCAGCCGTGTTTCCATCCCATGGGGTGCGTAAATCTCGATGACATCGAAGCGGGGCTGCAGTGTTGTGGGGTGTTTGAGCAGATAAAATTCAGCCGTGGCGCGCAGCTTATTCTGCTTGCGGAAGTCCACGAACTCCCCTGCCCTGCCGTAGCCTGTTCCCTTGCGCAGCTTGACCTCGGTGAAACAGAGATAGCCCTTTTCCTCGCAGATCAGGTCGATCTCTCCGAAGCGGCAGCGGAAGTTGGCGGCAATCACCTTTCCTCCCTGCTTTCGGATCCAGTCGGCAGCCAGTTCCTCACCCCATGCGCCGAGGGTTCTGCTCTCCTGTCCGCTCATAGATTCTTCAGGAAAGAGCGGCGGTGGATGGGACTGGGGCCATACTCCCGAAGCAGCTCATAGTGCAGCTTGGTGCCGTAGCCCTTGTGCTGCTCGAAGCGATACTGGGGGTACTCCTTTGCCGCATCCATCATCCAGTGGTCACGGCTGACCTTGGCCAGAATGGAGGCCGCGGCAATGGAGGCGGACAGACTGTCCCCCTTGATGACACAGGTATGGGGTGTGGTAATCACGGCGGTCTTGCCCTTATCCCGGTTGCCGTCGATGAGGGCGAAGTCGGCCTTTACATCAAGGGCATCAATGGCCAGCTGCATGGCCTTCATACGGGCGCTGAGAATATCGGTCTCGTCGATCTCCTTCTCGTCCACGCTGGCAACGGCCCAGGCCACAGCTTTCTCCTTGATGATGGGAAACAGGGCTTCCCGCTTCTTCTCGGTCAGCTTTTTGGAGTCGGTCAGACCGGGGATCTCCAGTCCAAAGGGCAGGATGACGGCGGCGGCATACACAGGACCCGCCAGAGGACCGGCCCCCGCCTCGTCACAGCCGCAGATCATAGCGTGACCGGCATCCAGCGCCCGCTGCTCGTACTGCCACAGTTCGGTGATGCTCATTTGGTCATCTCCTCGGGAATCTCAAGGGTGAACTTGCCCAGCTTACTGGCGCGGTACTCATCCAGCAGGACGCGGGCCATACGCTCGGTGTCAAACTCACCGCCGGAGATACGCATACCGCGCTTGGCGGCGCAGGCCTCCAGCAGTCGGTAGCCATAGGCGATGTCGTTCTCCTCCTCTTCCCGCTGGGGGATCTGGGGGAGCTTGTAGGCGGTCTTGAGGGCCTCGGGATAGCGGTTTGCCATCAGGGTCATCATGTGACAGCCCAAAGTCTCCACATCCATGACATCGTCCTTGACGGCGCCGGTAAAGGCCAGGAACATGCCGATGCGCTCGTCCTCAAACTTGGGCCAGAGGATGCCGGGGGTGTCCAGCAGATCGAGGGTGCGGTCCACATTGACCCACTGCTTGCCGCGGGTCACGCCGGGACGGTCGCCGGCGATGGCGGATTTCTTCTTGGCTACCTTATTGATAAAGGTAGATTTGCCCACATTGGGCACGCCCACCACCATGGCGCGCACGGGGCGGCCGACCTGTCCCTTTTCGCGCCACTTGGCGATCTGATCCTTCAGAGCATTCTGGATCACGGGAGAAAACTGGTTGATGCCCCGGCCGGTCTTGGCGTCAGTTTCCAGAACGGTGTGCCCCTGAGCACGGAAGTAGGCGCCCCACTGCTTGTTGCCCGCGGGGTCGGCCTGATCGGCGCGGTTGAGGACGATGAGGCGGGGCTTTCCTGCACACAGAGAGTCAATGTCAGGGTTGCGGCTGGAGATGGGGATGCGGGCGTCAATGATCTCCACAACGATATCGACGAACTTCAGATCCTCCTCCATGCGGCGGCGGGTACGGGTCATATGTCCGGGGTACCACTGGATATTCATAAGGCGATCCCTCCTGTCTTGATTTCAATATTGTTCCATTTGAAACAGAATATAGGGTTTTAAATAGAAAAAAGGAGCGGTGATACCGCTCCTTTTTTATGCTGGAATTACAGGGCTTCCTTAACCTTGGCAGCCTTACCAACGCGCTTGCGCAGGTAGTACAGCTTGGCGCGGCGAACCTTACCGTGACGGACGACCTCGACCTTCTCGATGGAAGGAGCGTGGACGGGGAACACCTTCTCGACGCCGATGCCGTAGGACAGACGACGAACGGTGAAGGTCTCCTCGATACCGCCGTGCTTCTTGGCGATAACGGTACCCTCGAAGATCTGGATACGCTCGCGGTTGCCTTCCTTAACCTTCAGGTGGACCTTGACGGTATCACCGATGGCAACGACGGGGGTCTCAGCCTTCTTGTGCTTCTCAACAAAAGCCTGCATCAGATTCATAATAATTTTCCTCCTGTTATATAGGCGTTCTTGGCGGCGCATCGTGCACGCTCTGCCTTCCGCAGAGCTACCCCAGAGGATCGCCCGTTTTCAGACCTGATTAGATTATCATATTTACTTTGAAAATGCAAGACTTTTTTCGAAATTTTTCCAGAATTTTTCTCTGTTTCAGACCCCGGAATAGGCCTCCCGGTGTTTTTCGGACAGCAGGACTGTCACATCGGGGAATTTTTCCGTCAGATAGTCCACCATAGGGGCGCAGACCACATTTTCGGTGGCATAATGACCGGCATCCATGAGGTTGATGCCCAGCTGGGCGGCCTCCAGATAGAAATTATACTTCACATCAGCGGTCACAAAGGTGTCACAGCCCAGTTTCAGGGCATCCACCATCATATCAGAGCAAGAACCGCCGCCCACAGCCACCTTGGTGACAGGCTTGCCGCAGTCCACGAAACGAACGGAAGCGGTGCCCAGCTTCTCCTTGACAAAGCGGGCGTAGTCCTCGGCAGACAGTCCGGCTTCGTGAGGGGTACCCACACGGCCGATGCCATAGGTTCTCCCCTGCTCGTCCACGCCGTCGGGGTGCAGATGGTCGATGTCGGTCAGCTCCAACTTCTGAGCCAGACGGCAGTTGACGCCCCCCTGTGCGGCATCCAGATTGGTATGGGCGCAGATGGCGGCGATGCCATGCTCAGCCATACGCAGGACATTTTCTCCGGTCAGATCTCCGTCGGTCAGAGATTTCAGGGGTCGGAAGATGACGGGATGGTGCGCCACGATGAGCTGTGCCCCCAGCTGCTCCGCCTCTTCGATGACGGTGCGGGTGATGTCCAGCGCCACCAGAATCTTATCGACCGCGGCGCTGCCGCGACCGACCAGAAAACCGGAATTGTCAAAGTCCATCTGGGTGGCAAAAGGTGCCCACTGATCGATGGACTGATAGATTTCCTTTACAGTTGCCATGCTTCCCACTCCTTTTTCATCTCCTGCAGGCCGGAGAGCACTTCTTCCAGCTCAGCTTTGCGCTGGGCAACCTGCTCGCTGCGGGCCTGGGCCATTCCGTTGAGTGCGCGAGCGGTACGATGGATCCAATGCTCCAGCCAGTCGCCCCGCAGAGGATCAGCGGTATTTTTACCGGCGCAGTACTCCGCGGCAGTCATAGCGGGCATCTCCCCCGCCCGGACGGACAGGGCGGTATAGATGGTATCGCCCTCACGGGCCAGACGCTCCTCCACGATCATGTAGCCGCTGGCCTGCAGCCAGCGGCGCAGTTCATCCATAGAGGACATGGGCTGCAGCACCAGCGCGGTGTTCTGCTCCCGGGTCCAGAGGGCGGCTTCCAGAATCATGGCGATGGTCTCGCCGCCCATACCGGCGACGGAAACGGCGTTGACCTCCTCGGGACGGATGCCGGACAGACCGTCGCACAGGCGGAAGGCGATCTTGCCATTCAGATCGTACTCACGCACAGTTTCTTTGGCTCGGGACAGGGGGCCCTGCCGCAGATCGGCGGCGATGGCACCGTTGATCTTGCCTTCCAGCATGAGGGCCGCGGGCAGGTAGGCGTGGTCAGTGCCCACATCGGCCAGAATGGCTCCGGCGGGGATCATATCAGCCACCATCCGAAGACGGGGCGTAAGTTCAATGTGTTTCATATCATTCTCCATTGATTTGACGAGCGCCCGGGCAAAAGCGCGGGTCTGCTCCTCATAGGCTTCGGTCATAAAGGGTACCTCGCCTCCAAAGTCGCGGAGGGTCAGCATCCCGAGGTAGTCCATTTTGCCATGCCTGCACCAGCGGCGCAGACCTTCTTCCCAGACATCAGAGCCTTTCTCGGCAGGATAGCCACAGGTGGCAAGGGCCGCCAGTGACTTCCCCTTCAGCAGCATGGTCTTTTTGCCCGAAGTGCCGTAAAACTTGTTGGTGGCGTAGATGAGCCGGTCCATAGCCGCTTTCATAGGGGCGGTACAGAACCAGCAGTAAATGGGACTTGCCAACAGGAGTAGGTCGCTGTCCATAATGCCGGTATAAATCGACTCCAATGTGTCATCCTGCACACAGCCGAAGCCCTCGGCGTCCTGGCAGACCTTACAGCCCAGACAGGGGGCGGGATTTTCCTCGTACAGATCGAACACCCGGCAGACCGCGCCCGTCTTTTCCAATTCAGATAGAAGAGCGCTCAGTGCTGCGGCGGTATTCCCCTGTTTTCGGGGACTTCCTATCAAAACGGTACACTTCATCATACAAGCACCTCAAAGAAAAACAGGGGCGGACTCCGCCCCTGCTCTTTTCCTTTTACTTGTCGGCGGCGATCAGTGCGTTGACCTTAGCCAGCAGATCCTCGCAGTCCACACCGTGAACCATGCAGGCCTGCTCAACGGTCTCACCGCGGGAAGCGGGGCAGCCCAGGCAGTGCATGCCGATGGACAGGAACAGGGGTGCGGTCTGGGGGGCGATATTCAGGATATCACCGATGATGGTGTCCTTGGTAATAGTCATGACAGGATTCCTCCATTAGTTTAGGATAACGGTAGTATATCCTATCCCACGCTTTATTTCAATGGGAATTTACAATTTTTCACTTTTTACCATATTTATGGCGGACATGGGCGCGACCCTTGAAGAAGATGAGAAGGCCGATGGCGATGGCGGCGATATATAGCAGCAGATTAAGTCCAATGATGGCAAGAACGCTTGTGGTCACAGATTTCATATCATTACCCCCGAATCAAGGAATTGGTATCGCTTCAGCGCTGGCTATGACTTCACTGTAGCCACTACCGAAAAAGGGGCCAACTCCGGCAAAGTTAATCAGCACTACAAAAAGCAGAATCAGCAGTCTGACCAGTCCCCAAATACCCCAAACCACTGGAACTATACCGATCCAATACCAGTGTGTCGCAAACCAACCGGGTTTCTGTTCGGGAACGGCGGCAAATTCCTCTTCGACCCACGATGCGTCGTAGGAACCGGACAGGGGCGGCTCGACTGGGTCCTCCTGTACCTCCTCTTCCTCCGGGATATTACCCAGAAGTTCGTCCACGGTAATTCCGAGGGCTCTTGCCAGCGGGATAAGCTTATCCGTGTCGGGGATGGCATCACCCACCTCCCACTTGCTGACTGCCTGTCGGGACACGCCCACCAGCTCGGCCAGCTTTTCCTGTGACAGACCCCGGGCCTGTCGGTGCTTCAGAATGGTTTCGCCTAATCTCATATCCATTCCTCCTTTCAGGGATATCATGCAGAAAACACAACAAAAAAAGCCACCATCTCTGCCTTGCAACTTCCGCAACTGCCGGTTGCGGTGATAAAACGGCACGAGTAATAGAAAAAGGGTGCCCATCGGGCACCCTTTTCAAAGGCGTCAATTAGCCCTGCTCACGCATCTTGGCGAAGCAGTCGCTGCAATAGACGGGACGATCAGACTTGGGCTCGAAGGGAACCTTAGCCTCACCACCGCAGGCGGCGCAGGTGGCGGTGAAGAACTCACGGGGGCCACGGGCGGCGTTCTTGCGGGCATCGCGGCAGGTCTTGCAGCGCTGGGGCTCGTTCTGGAAGCCGCGCTCAGCGTAGAACTCCTGCTCACCGGCAGTGAAGGTGAACTGGTTGCCGCACTCTTTACAGGTCAGAATCTTGTCTTCGTACATGGAATTTCCCTCTCTTTGACTCGTGCCCAAGTTTGGTATGGGCGCTGGATGATATATTGCGATCAGCTTTCGCTGCTTTCGCCAGATGTTTGCCGTGCCATCTTGCGCCGAATGCGCTGGATGGCATTGTCCACCGACTTTTGGGAGCGGTCATATCGCCGGGCGATTTCAGCACAGGACAGACCGTTCAGATATGGCGGAAGAATGCTTGCCTCAAATTCGGATAGTTGATCCTTCAGAGCGTCAAGCCGCTCTTTCAGTTCCTCCCTGCCAATGATGACATCTTCCGGACTTTCGACAGCGAAATCATTTCCATCAAAAAGAGGGGGTTCAAAAGAGATGCTGTGGTTCAGAGGGAAATGCTTATCGCCCTGCGCCGCGCGGATGGCAGAGGCCAGTCGGTTGCGGATGCAGATGGTGGCGAAGGTCCGAAAAGCGGCGTCCCGATTGGGGTCGTACTTTCGGATGGCGGTGAGCAGGCCCACCATTCCCTCCTGAATAAGGTCTTCGCTGTCTCCGCCCACGAGGAACAGAGGACGAGCGCAGGCGCGAACAATGCGGTTATAGCGCCGAACCAGTTCGTTCTCCGCGGAGGAGCTTCCCTGCCCGGCCAAGGCGCACAGTTCTTCGTCTGTCAGACCATGGAATTCTTGGGATTCCAAGCAATTACTACGGCTCTGTGTCATCATAAACAAAAGCGGTTGTTTTGTCAAGTGGTTTGCTAAATTATTTTGTATAATCTTCCAACCACGACCGCTTTCCTTTCCTTTTTTTCTATGCTGCGGGAAAATTACAGGCTGAGCTGCTCCACGGAGGCGCAGCAAGTGCCGGGAACGGGCAGTCCAAGATGCTCATAGGCTCTGGGAGTGGCGCAGCGTCCTCGGGGGGTTCGGGTCAAAAAGCCCAGTTGCATGAGATAGGGCTCATAGACATCTTCCAGGGTGACGGCCTCCTCATTGATGGTGGCAGCCAGGGTTTCCAGACCCACAGGGCCGCCTCTATAATGCTCAATGATGGCGCCCAGCATACGGCGGTCGATGGCATCCAGACCGAGGTAGTCTACTTCCAGAGCGGTCAGCGCCTCGTCTGCCACCTTCTTGGTGATGACGCCGCCGGCACGCACCTGAGCAAAGTCACGGACGCGGCGGAGCATACGGTTGGCAATTCGGGGGGTGCCGCGGGAGCGGCGGGCGATCTCCATAGCGCCCTCGGGCTCGATGGGAACCTCCAGAATGCCGGCAGAGCGGGTGACGATGAGAGCCAGCTCCTCGGGGGTATAGAGTTCCAGACGCAGGGTGACGCCGAAGCGGTCACGCAGGGGCGCGGAGAGCTGACCTGCTCTGGTAGTGGCACCGATGAGGGTGAACTTGGGCAGGTCAAGGCGAATGGAGTTGGCAGAAGGACCCTTGCCAATGATGATGTCGATGGCATAGTCCTCCATAGCAGGATAGAGGACCTCTTCCACCGCCCGGTTCAGACGATGGATCTCGTCCACGAAGAGGATGTCATTTTCATTCAGGTTGGTCAGCAGGGCCGCCAGATCACCGGCCTTCTCGATGGCGGGGCCGGAGGTGATGCGCACATTGACCCCCATCTCGTTGGCTATGATGTTGCTGAGGGTAGTCTTGCCCAGTCCGGGAGGGCCGTGGAGCAGGACATGATCCAGCGGCTCGTTGCGCATCTTGGCGGCCTGAATAAAGACCTCCAGATTGCCCTTGGCCTTCTCCTGACCGATGTACTCCCGCAGCAGCTTGGGGCGCAGGGAGTATTCGTTATCGTCCTCGTGGGTGGCCCGGGTGGTAGCACCGATGAGGGTGAACTTGGGCAGGTCGAGGCGGATGGAGTTGGCGGAGGGGCCCTTGCCGATGATGATGTCGATGGCGTAGTCCTCCATGGCGGGGTACAGGACCTCCTCCACGGCCCGGTTCAGGCGATGG
>JAZQVX010000240.1:0-3924 GCA_045632045.1 Lawsonibacter sp. | reverse complement strand
CAGTCCGGCACCTCCCACTACTTCGGCGACGGCTTCGCCCACGCCTTTGGCATCACTTACACCGGCAAGGACAACAAGCTGCATCATCCCCACCAGACTTCCTGGGGCGTGTCCACCCGCATGATCGGCGGCATCATCATGACCCACGGCGACAACAACGGTCTGGTTCTGCCCCCCCGCATCGCCCCCATCCAGGCCATGGTCATCCCCGTCGCCCAGCACAAGCCCGGCGTTCTGGATGCTGCCAACGACCTGCTGGAGCGTCTGCAGAAGGCCGGCATCCGCGCCAACATCGACGATTCCGACCAGTCCATGGGCTGGAAGGCCGCCGAGTACGAGATGAAGGGTGTCCCCCTGCGCGTCGAGATCGGCCCCAAGGACATGGAGAAGGGCCAGTGCTGCATCTGCCGCCGCGACAATGGCGAGAAGGTCTTCGTCGCTCTGGCTGAGCTGGAGCAGACCGTCAAGGCTCTGCTGGACGAGGTTCACGAGGGTCTGTACAACCGCGCCAAGAAGAATCTGGAGGACAACACCCGCGTCTGCCTGACTCTGGACGAGGTCAAGGAGTTCATCAACACCCAGGGCGGCTTCGCCAAGACCATGTGGTGCGGCGAGCTGGACTGCGAGCTGAAGATGAAGGAAGAGGCCGGCGTCACTTCCCGCTGCATGCCCCTGGCTCAGGAGGTCATCGGCGAGAACAAGTGCGTGTGCTGCGGCAAGGAAGCCAAGCACATGATCTACTGGGGCGTCGCTTACTAATCAAACAAATATAAAAATTCCCCGAAAGAGAGAAATCTCTTTCGGGGAATTTCTTATTTACTCTTCGGTTTCCTTTTCGTGGAGGCCCTCACGGCGGATGATCTGCTGCATGACACCGCCCGCGCCGTGATCCAGCATGGCACGGCGGACGCGGCTGATGGTGGCGCTGGAGGCGCCGGTCTTGTCCAGAATGTCCAGATAGACCCAGCCCTGCTGCAAATAGACGGCCACATCGAAGCGCTGCTCCATGGCCCGCAGTTCGTTGGGGGTGCAAAGATCCTCAAAGAAGCGGCAGCACTCGTCTACATCCTGCAGCTTCACGATGGTCTCATACAGGGCCCGATTTCTTTCCCGGTTTTCTTTCTTTGCCATGTTTTTGCTCCTTTCGGCCCGGGGCTTACCCCGTCCGTGTCGTTTTTTATACTATAACACATTAAAGCGAGATAGTAAAGCCCCCCAGCTCATTTTCGTCTTTTTGACGATAAAGTGCAACGCATTAAACTTACAGAGTATCCGACAAAAAAAGATAGCTCCGCTCAAAGCGGAGCTATCTCTATATCATCAAATCAGAAGTACTTCTTGATGCCCTCGCTCATCAGGGACTCCTCGTCGCTGATGGTAATGGTGAACTTGATGCCGTTCTTGCTGGAGAAGGCGTTCAGCCAGTCCAGGAACTTCTCGGTCTCGAAGTTGACCTCGGCACCGATGATCTTGGTCAGGCTGTCGATGAAGATGTGGGTGATGTCATAGTTGCCAGCGTACAGGCCGCTGATGAAGCCCTTCATAGCAGTGTAATCAGCGATGTCGTACTCGCTGGCCTCGACCAGACGAATCTTGTGGCTGATGTCCAGCATCAGCTTCTCGCCCTTCTCAATACAAACAACATTGCCGTGCTCGGTGTCGACGGCGCTGTTGATCATTTCGATAACCTGCTTGGTCTTACCGGAGCCCTTCTTGCCCACGATAACTCGAATCATGTGTATCACTCCTTAGAAAAACTAACGATAAGGGAACGGTGTTCCACTTCATATTAACACTTTACCATATAATAGAGTATTTTTCAACTGCAATATGATGAATTTTTGAAAAGTTTACAGTCTGGCCTCCAGCTCTGCCTTCATGTCCTCGTAACCGGGCTTGCTCCCACGGGATTTCATCCCGCGGGGCCCCAAGCGATTAAAATCCTCGGGGTCGGCAAAGCCGCCCCTGCGGAATTCTCCGGCGCACAGCGCCTGCGAATTTACGGCGCTCCCGCGCCGCCCGCGCCTTTGCGCGGGTGCTGGGCAAGCCGCAACACTTCTCAGCCAATACGCTTTATTACAGTCTGGCCTCCAGCTCAGCCTTCATGTCCTCATAGCCGGGCTTGCCCAGCAGGGCGAACATGTTCTTCTTATAGGCCTCGACACCGGGCTGGTCGAAGGGGTTGACCTCCAGCAGGTAGCCGGACAGACCGCAGACATACTCGAAGAAGTAGATCAGATAACCCACGGTATCCTCGCAGATGGCGGGCATCTCAACCAGAACATTGGGCACGCCGCCGTCCACATGGGCCAGAATGGTACCGCGCATGGCCTGCTCGTTGACGAAGGCCAGATTCTTGCCGGCCAGGAAGTTCAGGCCGTCCACATTGGCGGGATCCACGGGGATGACGAACTCGCCCTTGGGAGCGAACTTGACCACAGTTTCGAACATGAGGCGCTCACCCTCCTGGATGTACTGACCCATGGAGTGCAGGTCGGCGGTAAACTCCACGCTGGCGGGGAAGAGGCCCTTGCCCTCCTTGCCCTCGCTCTCGCCGTAGAGCTGCTTCCACCACTCGGAGAAGAAACGGAAGCTGGGCTCATAGCAGGCCAGCAGCTCGATCTTCTTGCCGCCCTCGTACAGGGCGTGGCGGGCAGCGGCGTACTGCCATGCCAGGTTCTCGGGGCCGCCAACGGCCAGCTCGTTCATGGCCTTCTCAGCGCCGGCCATCAGAGCGTCAATGTCAATGCCGGCAGCGGCAATGGGCAGCAGACCGACAGCGGTCAGCACGGAGAAGCGGCCGCCGATGTCATCGGGCACCACGAACTCCTCATAGCCCTCGGTGTCGGCCAGACCCTTCAGAGCGCCGCGGGCCTTATCGGTGGTGGCGTAGATGCGCTCCTTGGCGCCCTCCTTGCCGTACTTCTCCTCCAGCAGAGCCTTGAAGATACGGAAAGCGACGGCGGGCTCGGTGGTGGTGCCGGACTTAGAGATGACATTGACGGAGAAGTCGCGGTCACCGATGATCTCGATCAGCTCCAGCAGGGCGTCGGTGGACAGACCGTTGCCGGCGAAGTAGATATTGGGAGTTTCCTTCTTCTTCAGGTTGTAGTTGGGAGAGGCCAGCAGCTCCACAACAGCGCGGGCGCCCAGATAGGAACCGCCGATGCCGATGACCACCAGAACCTCAGACTGCTCCTTGATCTTCTTGGCGGCAGCCTTGATGCGGGCGAACTCCTCCTTGTCGTAATCACGGGGCAGAGTCACCCAGCCGGTGAAATCGCCGCCGGGGCCGTTGTGCTCAGCCAGCATGGAAGCGGCCTTCTTCAGGGCGTCCTGACGGGAGGCGGCAAAGTCCTCAGGCACAAAGGCAGCAATCTTGGACAGATCGAGTTTTAACATAATAGCATTCCTCCTGATCGTGAATGGGAAAAGCATGGTCATATTATACCATACTCCCCTGTTCTTTTCACGGGTTTTTTCACTTTTTTGTCAATTTTTTCTAGGAAAAATTTCTTTTAAAATTTTTTAAAAAAAGTGTTGACAAATCGACTTCCTTTGCGTATAATCAACCATGTTGTTCGGCCAAGCGCCACAGACAACGACCTCTGGACGATTAGCTCAGCTGGTAGAGCATCCGCTTGACGTGCGGGAGGTCACAGGTTCGAGTCCTGTATCGTCCACCAAAAGTCCTGAAACTTCGTTTCGGGACTTTGTTTTGCCAGAAATCAGTTCTCCCCTTCTGCTTCGATCGGGCGCTTCGTAATAGGAAGCCGTTTCCTGTTGGCAGAGGAACGAAAACTGTTTTATGATAGTGTGTTGTTCAGTGCTGGACAACACCCCACCTCGGACGATTAGCTCAGCTGGTAGAGCATCCGCTTGACGTGCGGGAGGTCACAGGTTCGAGTCCTGTATCGTCCACCA